>JAHLFF010000146.1 GCA_018883945.1 Candidatus Acinetobacter avistercoris | reverse complement strand
TAAAAATCATATGTTTTATACAAAATAAAGTTTCGCTATACAAAATAAATGGAGATTATAATGGAACAGGTCGTTCAAATAGAGCAAATCTCGACGCATGTGGCGATGGTTAAAATTCATCGGCCTGAAGCTAAAAATGCCCTGAATACAGAAGTACGTCAGAAACTGGCTGCGGCTTTTCTGCAATTGAATGACGATGAAAATATCCGTGCCATTATTCTCACTGGTGGTGAAACCGATTTTGCTGCAGGTGCTGACCTTAAAGAATTAGCCAATGCTGAAACCATCCAGATGATGCAACGTCGTACTGAGCGTTACTGGCAAGCCATTGCACAGTGTTCAAAGCCGGTGATTGCAGCAGTAAACGGGTATGCATTGGGCGGTGGCTGTGAACTGGCAATGCATGCGGACATTATCATTGCCGGGAAAAGTGCCCAGTTTGGTCAGCCTGAAGTGAAAGTAGGGGTAATGCCGGGCGCTGGTGGTACACAGCGTTTATTCCGTGCCGTAGGTAAATTCCATGCGATGCGCATCATCATGACCGGTTGCTTGGTTCCTGCGCCGGAAGCCTATCAGATTGGCCTGGTGTCTCAAGTAACGGAAGACAGTGAAACCCTTGCAACAGCAATCAAGATGGCTGAAGGTCTGGCAAAAATGCCACCAATTGCGCTTGAACAAATCAAGGAAGTGGCTTTGCTGGCTGAAGATGTGCCACTCAATGCCGGCTTAATGCTGGAACGTAAATCCTTCCAGATGCTGTTCTCTTCAGAAGATCAAAAAGAAGGTATGCAAGCCTTTATTGAAAAACGTAAACCCAATTATCAAGGACGATAATGATGACTTTACACATTCAAAAAATCGGTATTATTGGCGTTGGAACCATGGGTGCTGGCATTGCACAAATTGCGATTCAATCTGGTCATGATGTGCTGTTATTTGATGCCAAAACGGGTGCTGCACTAGAGGCGCAAGAAAAACTAGCTAAAACGCTGAATGGATTAGCAGATAAAGGCAAGTTTAGTCACGATAAAGCAGCCGAAGATCTCAGTCATTTGTCTATTGTACAGCAGCTTGAAGATTTGAAAGATTGTGACCTCGTGATTGAGGCGATTATTGAAAATCTAGAGATTAAACAAAAACTGATGCAGCAACTAGAAACAATTTTAAAACCAGAAGCCATTTTGGCATCAAATACATCATCGCTGTCTATCACTGCAATTGCTGCAAACTGTCGTCAACCTGAACGTGTCGCAGGCTATCATTTTTTTAATCCAGTCGCGCTAATGAAAGTGGTGGAAGTGATTGAGGGTTTTAATACACGTCTTGATATTATGGATACCTTAACCCAACTCTCAATAAAAATGGGACATCGTCCAGTAAAAGCCAAGGATACCCCCGGCTTTATTATCAACCATGCAGGTCGTGCCTTTGGAAGTGAAGCCTACGCCATTCTTAATGAGAACGTTACGCCATTTTACGATATAGACCGAATTTATCGTGATGGGATCGGTTTTAAAATGGGACCATTCGAGTTGGTCGATCTGACGGGTATGGATGTATCACACCCAGTGAGTGAATCTATTTATACTCAATATTATGAAGAGACACGTTATCGTCCGAGTGTAATTACCCGCCAGCGTTTTATTGCAAAACAGTTAGGGCGTAAAACAGGTAAAGGTTTTTATGATTACACCTCAGGCAGTAAGCAAGGGGATATCGCGTCCATATTTGTTGAAAAACTGGAATATTATCCAAAGGTCTGGCTTGCGACAGAATATAACGACGACCGTCAAGCTCTTGTGCAATATCTTGAGCAGTTCAATATTCAAATTGAAACGACTGAACGACCATCTGCTGAAGCTCTAATTTTAATTGCGACTTATGGCGAAGATGCAACATCAGCGGCATTACGTTATCAAGTTGCGCCAGAACAATTGGTGTGTATTGATTTGCTGTATGGTCTGAATAAACATCGCACACTCATGCCAAGCTTTGTTACTCAAGATAAATACATAAAAACAGCACAATCTATTTTCAATCTGGATGGTATCTCGGCCAGTGTGATTCAAGAAAGTGTGGGCTTTGTTGCACAACGTGTCTTGGCGATGATTGTTAATTTAGGCTGTGATATTGCCCAGCAAGGTATTGCTACTGTTGAAGATATTAATGTCGCTGTGAAATTAGGTTTAGGTTATCCCTATGGTCCAATTGAATGGGGCGATGTATTGGGTGCTGAAAAAATACTGAAAATTTTAGATCGTATGACAGCCATTACACGTGATCAACGTTATCGTCCAAGTCCTTGGTTACGCCGCCGTGTCCAGTTAGGTCTTCCACTTGTACATAGTTCACATTAAATAAAAGCTTCTCATTAAATAAAATTTAAAGGAACAACGGATGTTAAATGCTTATATTTATGATGGTTTACGTTCACCCATTGGTCGTCATGCAGGAGCTTTATCCAGCATTAGACCTGATGATTTGGCAGCCACTGTCATCAAAAAATTGTTGGAAAAAACGGGGATTCCAGCTGCTGATATAGAAGATGTTATTTTTGGTAGCACCAATCAAGCGGGTGAAGATAGTCGAAATGTAGCCCGCTTTGCAGCACTCTTAGCGGGAATGCCGGTGACCGTTCCAGGTCAGACGGTAAATCGTCTTTGTGCTTCAGGTTTGGCCGCTGTCATTGATTCTGCACGTGCAATCACAGCAGGTGAAGGAGATCTTTATATTGCAGGTGGTGTAGAAAGTATGTCACGTGCGCCATTTGTATTGGCAAAAGCAGAAAGTGCATTTTCGCGTGATGCAAAAATATATGACACCACCATTGGAACACGTTTTCCCAATCCAAAATTTACCGATCAGTTTGGTGCGCATAGCATGCCTGAAACAGGTGATAACGTCGCTCATGAATTTGGTATTAGCCGCGAACAGGCCGATACTTTTGCTGCTGCGTCACAAGCAAAATATCAAGCGGCAAAAGCGACTGGATTTTTTGTTGATGAAATCACCCCAATTGAAGTTTCACAAGGGCGTAAATTACCGCCGAAACACATTGTGGAAGATGAACATCCACGTGCTGCTTCTACATTTGAGGCATTGGCCAAGCTTAAACCACTCTTTAATGGCGGCATCGTCACAGCCGGAAATGCATCAGGGATCAATGATGGTGCGGCAGCACTGATTATTGGCAGTGAAAAAGTTCAAACACAATATGGACTAAAACCTTTGGCCCGCATCCTATCATCTGCAGCTGCGGGCGTTGAGCCGCGTATTATGGGTGCAGGACCAATCGAAGCCATCAAAAAAGCAGTCAAACGCGCACAGTTAAGCTTAGATGACATGGATATTATCGAAATTAATGAAGCCTTTGCCAGCCAAGTGCTGTCTTGCTTAAAAGGTTTAGATATTGCATTGGATGATCCTCGGGTGAATCCAACTGGTGGTGCGATTGCGATCGGTCATCCACTGGGTTGTTCCGGTGCACGTTTGGCTTTGACCGTCGCACGTCAGTTACAGATTAGTGGCAAAAGATATGCGGTCATCAGCTTATGCATCGGATTGGGGCAAGGCTTAGCGATGGTCATTGAAAACCCTGAAGTGAATTAATCTGATCTATTGATCATTTGAATGTCGAGGGTCAAACTATTTATGAGATACCACTAATTGATCTCTTTCATAGGCCGAAAAAAGCTCATTAAGTGGTCATAAATTGATAGGTGAAAATCCCTTCTTCCTTTGGGAAGAAACTTAGGATGAGGGAATATCAATGATGAGTCTGTTGTCTGAATAATGACTTTTAAAAGAATTTTAATGAAGACTATGAATCATTGGCTAAGGCTATGAATGAATTTTTATTCGTAGCTCGTCGCCTTTTTCGCCGACAGTTTCAGGTATAAAAATGCCATACTATTAATCGATAAGATCAATTTTGCGATTCTTAAATTTTACAACAGTGATTTTCGACTGCCCAAAAGTGAAGTAATTAAACCATTCTTTAAGGATTCGAATGATCTAAAACTTCATTTTCAATATTTTCATTTTCGATATTTTCGATATTAATACTCTTCAGGCCATCATTCACTTTATTTAACAGATGAATCAAAGTCACGACATCATCAAATGCAACATTGTTTAAAGCCTGTCCATAGAAGTTAAAGAAATTATCTTGTAACTTTTCCCATGTTTTAAAGCCCTCACTGGTGAGAGCAACATTTTTGGCACGTCGGTCATGTTCAGCGATAACACGCTCCACTAAACCATCACGCTCCAAACGCTTTAAAACGCCATCTAAATTTTGACGACTTACGCCAAGATATTCAGTTAAATCCGAAAATGACATCCCTGATTGCACATGTGATCTAGACAGCGCACCCATAACGGCCCAGTGTACAGGTGAAATACCTAATTCATTCGCACACTTTCGGTCTAAAGTATTACCGACCTGAAATAATCTAAAAAAAAGTCTATTGTGTGCAGAATACAAGGACTGGTCATAGTTTTTAGGTAGAGCATCACTCATTTTAGAAGACCATCCTGATCAAAATGTTTAAATAAAAATGAGTATACCTTATAGGTATCTGGCATAAATCAAATTCTAACTTTCTATCATCATTTGCTTTTAAATAAAACGATGCATGATTAAGTTTCATCTTCACCCTAGTTTATCGAATTAGCAGTTCATTCGATAACTATGCTGATTGAATAGAAATTATAAAATTTTTTGTGATACAGATTTGTTTATAAAAAAAATAATAGGTTTATATAAAACTTAAAAGAAAAACCCTACATGTGTCAATACATTAAATTTTAAATTTTATTAAATAACTGATATATATAATTATAATAAATAATAAAAATTATTTTATGTAAATGTATTGACACAAATGTATTCTAATTCTATTTTAATGGATATAGGAATTTAATGATCAAAAGCCAATAAAACTCGATAAGAATAGGGATGAAACAATGAAAGGATTGAAAAATAAAGTGATCATTATCACTGGCGGTGCTGGTGGCATTGGTTCGGCTACTTGTCGCCGTTTGGCTGAAGAAGGCGCCAAAATCGCAATCTTTGATATGAATATTGAAGCCGCAGAAAAGTTAGCCAATGAGATTAATCATCAAAATGGTCAAGCCTTGGCAGTGCAGTGCGATATTACGCAAAGCGATGTTGTGGAACAGGCGGTACAGCAAGTAGAAACAATGCTGGGTCCCATTGATGGTCTAGTCAATAATGCAGGTTGGGATATTTTTAAACCTTTCGTTAAAAGTAATCCTCAAGAATGGGACAAACTGATTCAGATCAATTTGGTCGGTATGTTAAATATGCATTTTGCTGTACTGAAAGGCATGATGGAACGTAATTCTGGAAGTATTGTAAATATTGCCTCTGATGCTGCACGTGTCGGTTCTTCTGGTGAAGCTGTATATGCTGCATGTAAAGGCGGATTACTTTCATTTTCTAAAACACTAGCGCGTGAACATTCTCGTCATAACATCAAAATCAACGTGATTTGCCCTGGACCAACAGACACTGCTTTATTGGCGGGTGTGACTGAAGGTGCATCTAATCCTGAAAAATTGCGTGAAGCATTTATCCGTGCGATTCCACTCGGTCGTTTAGGCCAACCTGAAGACTTAGCATCCTCGATTGCATTTTTCTTAAGTGATGATGCCAGCTTTATCACTGGACAAGTATTAAGTGTTTCTGGTGGTTTAACCATGAGTGGCTAAGCGGGCTAAAAAGGATAAATCTTTATTCTAAATGATTGCTCACAACAGTAACTTACAACAGTTACTCAGAATACCCATACTCATATCAAGATTAAAAAATCAGTAAAAAACACTAGAAAATAGAATTTAGTGATAGACATACAGGACGTTATAAAAATGAATTTTGAAGATATCTTATACGAAGTTAAAAATGGCGTGGCTTGGATCACAATTAATCGTCCTGACAAAATGAACGCTTTTCGTGGCACAACCTGTGATGAATTAATTAAAGCCTTGAATAAGGCAGGGTATGACCGTGAAATAGGTGCGATTGTACTGACTGGTGCTGGAGATCGCGCTTTCTGTACGGGCGGTGATCAATCTGCTCATGATGGTAATTATGATGGCCGCGGAACCATTGGTTTACCTATGGAAGAATTACATACGGCGATCCGTGATGTACCCAAACCTGTAATTGCACGAGTTCAAGGCTATGCGATCGGTGGCGGTAATGTATTAGCAACGATTTGTGATCTCACGATTTGTTCGGATAAAGCCATTTTTGGTCAGGTTGGTCCAAAAATGGGTTCGGTGGATCCAGGCTTTGGTACGGCTTATTTAGCGCGTGTTGTGGGTGAGAAAAAAGCCCGTGAAATTTGGTATATGTGTCGTCGCTACAGTGGACAAGAAGCGGTCGATATGGGATTGGCCAATAAATGTGTACCTGCCGATCAACTGGATGCAGAAGTTCAGGCATGGGCTGAAGAAATTTGTGAGCGTAGTCCGACTGCAATTGCGATTGCCAAACGTAGTTTCAATATGGATACCGCACACCAAGCAGGGATTGCAGGAATGGGAATGTATGCATTAAAACTCTATTACGATACGGAAGAGTCGCGTGAAGGCGTCAATGCACTCAAAGAAAAACGTAAACCTGAATTTCGTAAATTTTATAAATAGAGGAAATGCATAATGTCAAAAAATCCTTATATTTCAGAAGATTTAGAATTCTTAGCAGAAACAGTAGAGAAATTTGCACAAAAGTATATTGCACCCGGCTTTTTAGAGCGTGATCAAAGTCGAGTATTTGATCGTGATTTGGTCAAAAAAATGGGCGAGATGGGCTTTATCGCCCCAGAGTTACCTGAACAATACGGCGGTCAAGGAATGGGACGTCTGGCTGCAGGCGTTATTCACGAAGCCGTAGCCAAAGCAGACTTAAGTTTTTCCTATATCAACTTGCTTGCATCTTTAAACGGGCAGATTCTCGCTGAACATGGACAACCTGAAGTCGTCGAGCCTTGGCTTAAAAAACTGACTGCGGGCGAAGCAATCTTTTCGATTGCCCTGACTGAGCCACGTGGTGGTTCGGATGCAGCTAATCTACGTTTAAAAATCGAACGTGATGGTGATGAATATGTCATAAATGGTGAGAAAACTTCGATTTCCGCTGCTGATCAGGCCGATGCGTCGGTGGTTTTTGGTCGAACAGGTTCAATTGAAGATGCTGCACATGGCGTTACAGCCTTACTGGTTCCCATGGATTTACCTGGAATTAGCACCACACGTTTTGATTGTCATGGTCAACGCGCGATTGGTCGCGGTTCAATTTTCTTTGACAATGTACGAGTCCCTGTTAATCATCGACTGGGCGATGAAAACAAAGGTTTTGTTCAAGTGATGCAGGGTTTTGACTTTTCACGCGCCTTGATTGGCTTACAAGTACTGGCTGTAGCGCGCGTAAGTTTAGATGAAGCTTGGGAATATGCAGCCCAACGTGAAGCATTTGGTCAGCCTTTAAGCGCATTTCAAGGAGTATCACATCCATTGGCCGAGTTTGAAACAAAAGTCGATGCAGCCCGCTTATTGTGTTTACAAACATTATGGTTGAAAGATCATGATCTGCCACACACTTCCGAAGCAGGCATGTGTAAATGGTGGGGGCCTAAATTGGCTTATGACGTGATTCATCAATGTTTATTGACTTTTGGTCATGCAGGATATGACCGTGGTGTGATGGAACAACGCATGCGGGATGTTCTTGGCTTCCAGATTGGTGACGGTACAGCACAAATTATGAAAACTATTATTGCACGTAAAAAAGCAGGACGAAAAGCAGTACCGGCTTAGTTTGTTTTTAAATCATATTTAGACTGAGATTCAGCCGATATAATTAAAATTAGGAGTAAACGAATGGAATTCGATGCAGTTCTGATATCTTCAAGGAAAGAGAAGATGCTCAAGGAAGGCTACTGGCTCAATAAAACGATTATTAATTCACTACGTCAGGCTCTAAAAAAAAATCCAGATAAAACTGCATTGTTTAGTTTTAAAGTGGAATCTAAAACTGAACAGATGTTTAGCTATCAGGACCTTTGGGACATGACCAATAAAATTGCTTTAGGTCTTAAGCAATTGGGGGTGACTAAAAATGATGTCGTTTCTTGTCAATTACCGAATTGGTGGGAATTTACCATATTGTATTTGGCTTGTAGTCGTATAGGCGCCGTATTAAATCCATTGATGCCCATTTTCCGTGAACGCGAACTTGAATTTATGCTCAAACATGGAGAGTCCAAGGTATTTATCGTACCAAAAAAATTCCGTAATTTTGATCATGAACAATTAGCAAATCATTTAAAAACTAAAATTGAGACCTTAGAACACGTCATCGTGGTGAATGGTCTTGGCGAAAATAATTTTGATCAGGTCTTGGTCAATCATGGTCTTGAGCAAGATGCTTCAGCCATTGCAGCTTTGGATCAACTAGAAGCAGCTCCTGATGATATTACTCAGTTAATTTTTACTTCAGGAACGACAGGTGAACCCAAAGGAGTCATGCATACGGCGAATACTTTATATTCAAATATTGTTCCTTATGCAGAACGATTACATTTAAATGAAGATGATGTGGTGCTCATGGCATCGCCTATGGCACATCAAACAGGCTTTATGTATGGTCTCATGATGCCAATTGAGTTGAATGCAAAAGTGGTTTTACAAGATGTTTGGGATGTTTCACAGGCTGTCAATTTAATTCATCAACATCAAGTCAGTTTTACCATGGCTTCAACACCATTTTTAAATGACTTATCGAACACGGTCGCAGAACAGCATAATCAGGTCAGCAGCTTAAAAACCTTCTTATGTGCAGGCGCTCCAATTCCGGGGTCACTGGTACAAAAAGCTCGAGAGACTTTAGGGGTTAAAGTGATTTCTGCTTGGGGAATGACGGAGTGTGGCGCAATTACCACCACACGACCTGAAGATGATGATGAACGTTCCTTTAATACGGATGGTGTTGCTTTACCCGGTGTGGAAATCAAAATCATCAATAAAGCTGGAGAGATTAAACCACTCAATGAACCGGGTCGCTTAATGATTCGTTCCTGTTCAAGTTTTGGCGGCTATTTAAAACGTGCGCATTTAAATGATACCGATGCAGACGATTGGTTCGATACAGGTGATATTGCATATCAGGATGAACAAGGCTATATCCGCATATGGGGACGTAAAAAAGATGTGATTATTCGCGGTGGAGAAAATATTCCAGTGGCTGAAATTGAATCACTGCTGTATAAACATCCGAATATCGCCGTCGTGGCCTTGGTTGCCTATGCAGATGAACGCTTAGGTGAAAGAGCGTGTGCCATTATCAAGCTTAAAGATCCAAGTGAGCCTTTGGTATTGAGTGATCTTGTCACATTCTTAAAAACTCATAATCTTGCAGTGCAATATATACCTGAGCGTTTAGAGATTTGGGAGGAGATCCCAATGACACCGTCTGGCAAAATTCAAAAGTTTAAACTTCGCGAACTTCTGGCCAGTCAGATTGCTATGGCGGAAGCAGCATCAAACTAAAATTTGACATAAATCATTAAAAACCCTTGAAGCCTATTGTTCAGGGGTTTTTATTTGTGGGCAAAAATGTCTTCTCCCTTTGGGAGAAGGCTTGGATGATGAAAGTAGGATGATTAAGTTAGGATCATTAAATTAGGATAGTAGAATATTGATTTTGAGTGGGTTGATTGAAAATGACTTATAAAAGTCTATTTTAAGTGTTTGATTAATGCTTCAGCGGTTGCAGCAGAAGAGGCAGGGTTTTGTCCTGTAATCAATAAGCCGTCTTGCTGCACATGAACCTGCCAATCCTCAACTTTAGAATACTGGCCGCCTTGTTCTTTGAGCATATCTTCAACCAAAAATGGGACAATCTCGGTCAAACCAACAGCATCTTCTTCGCTATTACTAAAACCAGTCACCAATTTACCTTTGGCAATAGGTTGACCTTGCGCATCTTTAACATGGCGTAACACACCTGGTGCGTGACAGACCAAAGCCACAGGTTTATTGGCCTGCAAATTTTGCTCAATCAATGAGATTGAAGTCTGGTCTTCGGCTAAATCCCATAAAGGGCCATGCCCACCTGGATAAAACACAGCATCAAAGTCGACGATTGAAACATCACTGAGCTTTTGAGTCTCGGACAACGTTTGCATCGCAACTTGATCTGCTTCAAAACGCTGCGTCGCTTCAGTCTGAGCCTCTTTTTCATTACTTTTAGGATCTAAAGGTGGTTGACCACCGAGAGGTGAAGCCAAGGTGACTTCAACACCTTCATCCAGAAATGCATAATAGGGTGCTGCTAATTCTTCTAACCAAAAGCCTGTTTTCTGTCCAGTATGACCAAGCGTGTCATGTGAAGTTAAAACGATTAAAATTTTCATCTTATTTCCCTGTATATGCCTAATGAGATATGTGCGTAATCAATTATTAATTTAGCAAGTAGCGAACATGAAAATTGTTGTAATACGTTGATTTGCTGTATCTGTGCATTTTGGGATTGGTTTTTTCTGAGTCTATTGATGAAATACAGGATGACAATAATCTATATAAAAATAACTCTAGTACAGAATATTTATGATCTGGACCATTATTACTGGATATTAATTAACAGCACTTAAAATA
>JAHLFF010000145.1 GCA_018883945.1 Candidatus Acinetobacter avistercoris | reverse complement strand
CAGATATTGAGTGAGCATGAACAACATGCCACTGAGTATGTTGAACAGGGCCATGCAATGATGCTATTTGATCATTTTACAGGTGGGTCTATACATTCTGATGGGGATGACATTAACAGCGGTGAAGCGCTCATTTATGCGCAAATAGAGCCATTTCATTTAGTACATTACCCAAGCAAATCTACAATGCTACGTGATGTACCAGATTGGAAACCGACTAAGGGTGATGTATTTGGCCTGGTGATTAGTGAAGACCTGATTAAATGGCTTGAATGTGTTGGCGTTTCAGGACAAAGCGCACATGCACAGCACGGCGAGAGATATGTTCTAAATGTACGTGATAGTTTGATGCATTTAGACCTTTTTAAAGATCATAAATTTGATATTCAGCCCAGTACTGAAGCATAAATTTCATTTTTTAAACCTTTCGATATCGGGAGGTTTAAACAAATGGTTAGATACTCGACCTATTTGTGGTGTTGGTCCTGGTCAAAATATTACTGGTACAAATTGGCAAGATAAAATTAAAGACAGAACTGGTATCGTCTTTTTTGGCGATTATTGGCAGCGTGACGGTGAAAGTTCGGATGCTGCGAGTGGTGGCCATATTGATTTATGGGATGGCCGAAGTATGACCCCTAGTATTGCTTCAACACTTAGATTTAGGTTAGGAATAAATAGTTTGTCAATTCCGTTTTTTTATAGTCTTTCTGATTTAAACAAAGCAAAAAAAATATTATTTTTCGAGGTAAAGTAGTGAAATATATATACGTTTTAGTATGGGTTATCGCATCTTTATTTGTTTCTATACTCGCGCATTATTTTTACTTCAATATTTCGGGTAGACGTATTTGCGGTCAAGGTTGTGAAAGTTTTTTTTACGGATTTTTTCGATTTTTTATAATTTTTTTTACTCCTTTCGTTGGTGGTTTTTTTGGGTTTAAGTTTTTCCATTCCAAAAATTACAAATTATTCTTATTTTTTCCCGTCTACTTTGTTTTTATGTTTGTTTTTGCATGGTATTCAAGTGTGTATGGACGGTTTGTACTCCCTTTATAATTAACCCATAAAAATACACATAAGTATCTAATTTTATTGATATTTAATAATAATTAAAAAACTTAATAAAATAAAATAGTTGCGAATATCACTTATTAATAAAAATTTTTATTAGGTTGGATTTCCTAATTTGTTTTAAAACATTCAAAAAGATTAAATAAAAATCTAAGTGATTGGATGAAATACATATTTTTGAATCTGGAATATGGAAGATAGCCCCTTTTTTTGTTCTTTACCATACGCATATCGGCTAACCATTTCGGTTATTAGAGGAAACGAATATGTTCAGTAAAGAGCAACTAGCACAACTATCGAAAGAACAAGCAACTCACACGTCATTAACTGGGCGTTTTTTGCAATTAATGGGCTATGGCGATAAGCCAAAAGAAGGCTCTATCTCATTTGGTGCGCAATACGACAGCTTAGTTGCAAATGCAAATGAAGCAAATATTGCAAAAGCCTCTTTTATTCCTGAATCATTACTTATTCTTGAAGAGAATTTGAAAGGCAAAATTTTACCCAATGGTAAAGGTTCTGCATTTCACGCGATTCTGGATTCTATCGCTACAGGTACACAAGCTTATAAAAACCGTCATGGCGGTGATATGCCTTCAGCGGGCCTTGTTGCTTCAGCGCTTGCCAATGCGTCATTGCTTTATAAAGGCTTAGACGTATCAATGACTGGCGGCATGTACGATTCAGCAAATACAGGCAGTCAGTTAGCGAAAGAGTATTTCATGGATAGCGTATCTTCAGGTGCGTCTTCTCACATGGCTGAAGTTCCCGCGCTTGCGATGGTGACGATTGCGACCACAATTGCAAACGCTATGCCTATCGTTGCGTATTTGCCTAACCCTAAAGGCACACAAACTGTTCCATTAGTTTATGTCCGTCAAGTCGCTAAAAACAACTATGGCCAAACGCGCCGTAATGAATATTTAGACGGTATTAATGCTGCGGGTCAATACTTTGATTCAGTGCATCGTTTAGCGCTTGCAACAGACGAAGAACGTAAATCTTTTACTGTTAAAGCTTATCGTTGTGTTGAAAGTTCAAAAACCCTTGTACCAGATACCGCGTCAGGCCGTTTGCCATTAGTTGCGGGCGCTACGACTATTAACGTTTCTGGTAGTCCATTTGCTACAGATCATAATAATCACGGTCAAGGTGGTGCGACCACTGGCAAATTATCACTGTTACCGTTGTCACGTGACAAAGTAGCAATCGGTAATGTCGAAGTTCGCATGATTAGCGGTGAAGTCGATCTTGATACAGACACCATCACAATCGTATTTGATACGGCGATTCCTGAAGGCATTAATGTCATTGCAAATGTGGTGGCAAATTACGAAGCTAAAGACGGTAATAATACGCCAATTCTTAACGCGCCTTCAGTTGATGCCAAGCTTGAATACTCTTCTGTAACGGCTTATGCAATTCGTTCGATTTATGTCGCTACGATTGATGCATTAACGCAAATGCAAAATGAACTTGGTGTTGATATGCGTTCTGCATTCATCGCCGTAGTGATTTCAAAGTTGATGCTTGAACAAAATACTCGTTTGCTTCATCAAGCGAAAGATCGTGCAATCGGTCAAGGTTCTGTTCGTGCTTTGGACTTATCACGCGGTTCTGATATGACTCAAGCATTTAACAACACGTCATCTATTGCAGCTGAAATCATCCCTGCGCTTGAAGACTCAAAACGCCGTGTAATTTCCCGCTCAACTCATACACCGATCGGCTTTGATGTTTATGTAACTGGCACATTGTCAACATTAATGAAATCGCTTGCTGATGACACTAACTTTATTCCGACAGGCTTAACTTTAGGTGCTCCAAACAACATCGTGCGTATTGGTTCACGAGGTTCTGATAATTTCTATTACTTGCCTGAAAACATGGGCGTTTTAGAAGAATTTCAAGACGTGTTTGATCCATTAGATTCAACAGCAACTTCAACCGCGTCAGAGCTGCTACTTGTTGCTCGTAATGGCGAACCTGCTAAATCTGTATTTGTTGGTCATATTGCTGTGCCCGTACTGACTGATGATGTTCGCGCAAATGCATTTGAAAGCGGTGTGCAGTTCTATACACGTCAAGCAGCTGAAGTGAACAAAACCGATCGTTTCGGTGGTCAAGTATTTGTTCTTAAAATCTTCAACTTGCCGTCTTCTCTTACTACTCGCATTTAATTTCAGGTCGTATAGGCGGTGTGCATGTCACGCCGTCTACCCTTTAAAAATATTAGGTGATGCTATGACAAGCGAACAGAAAACCACAACGGCGAAAGCAAAAACCAAAGCAGCTAAAGAGGCCGAATTAGCGGCTAAAGAGGCTCAACTTCATGCGAAAGAGAAAGCAGCTGCGGTTGAGGCTGAAACAGCGCAAGAAGAGGCTAAAACCAAAGTATCTGATGCAGTAGCACCAGAAACGCCAAACGTTCAACCTGAAGCAAATCAGGCGCAATCTGAAGGTGAAGACATTTCACAAAAATTACCAACGCCTGAAAATGTAAATGATGAGTCTTCAACGCCTGAAAATGTTGTCCAGGACGATAGTGCATCCGTAAAAGAAGCCGAGTTAGAAGCAAAAGAAGCTGCATTAAAAGCGCAAGAAGATGCATTAAAAGCGAAAGAAGAAGCATTAAAAGCGAAAGAAGATGCATACGATGCGGCTATGACATTACGTTCTCAGAATTTATCGCTGCATGTAAAGGATCGTGATGAACTTAATCAAGAGAGTCAGCCAGTAAAAGACAATCTATTGCCATTGCAATTGAAGGTCATAAATCATGGCGAAGCTTGTTTATGTTTCGTGACTAAGAATGTCATTCCCGCAAATGGCGAAGTCGTTATTACTTATCCATCGAATAAGAAACGCGATATTGCGATTAAAAACTTTGCTCAAATTAATGCGTTAAGCGGGTTCATGCGCTTAGAAGTAGAGGGCTAAATCTTATGCCAAACTATTCATTAATTGTGTCGAATACAGGCGTTCCGTCTTTAACGACTCAAAACGATGATGCGGTAGGCGCTTTCGTATTGCATTTTACATTGCATAGTTTTTTAGATGCCAATGTTGAGTTGCAAGTTGCACTACATCAAACAACAAAAGATTTAAAGGTCGCTAACCACGCCGTTAAGCTTAATTTTGTTGATGTGAGCACAGGCGAAGCGGTTTATAGCATTAGCGGCGTTCTCGTTGATGACGAAAACCAATCTAATTCGATTGTGGCCGTAATGAACGCCATGGCTGATTTTGATCAAGTCGTTTTAAAAACGTCTTTGACTTCATTTGCAGCGACATTTAAAGCATTGCCTTATTACAATGAGGTTAATTCTTTGGGGCGTAAATCAACAGCTTTGGTTGTTCCTACTCAATTACCAGGTAAAAAAACCGATGTATATAGCGTACTGACAAGCCAGGATGACCAAGCAACCGTAATGTATATGATTCTGGGTGATGATCTATCATTACTTATGGATATGGTCCGTGTTGCAAATCATCTTAGAGTGCGTCTATGGGTTGAGTTAGATCCAACGCTAACTTTAGACCAGGCGATTATGATTGCTTCAGAACTTAAATTGCTTGATCACCATATATGTCTGCTTTATTCACCAATCTTGGCACGTCCATTGAACGCCGTTGGCCTGAAAGGTAAGAAAGTTGCACGTCATACAGGCGGTGTAATTTTAGCTGAATATTTAAAGCGTCAAGCCAATACCAATAGTGCGGGTATCCCTGCAATTCACCGTCCAATTGCGGGCTTTGATTTTCCAATCTCATTTGTTGGTATCGAACAAAACCCACAGGTTTTATTAGATGATACCGCGCTAAAAGCCCTTGCAAACGTTCAATTGAATGTGATCAAGCGTGAACGATTCCCTAACGGTATTCGTTTTATCTTGAATGATTCACTCACAACATACGGCGACAATAAAAGCGTATTGAAGTTAGCGAATGCAAGTGAAGTTTCAATGTTGATTGACAGTCGTTTGATTGAAATTAGCAAGCGACATTTGCAAAAACACATTGAAGGAACAATCGAAGACAGTCTGAAGGAATGTATTAAATTTCTTGATGCATGTACCACTAAAGAACGCCCACTTTTACGCAAATCAAAAGAAATTGGCGGCTTTTATACACTCAGTATTACCCCGCGTGATGATCGACCAAACGATGCCGTAGATTTGGAATGCGCATATCACCCTCAAGGTACTGGCCGCGCTATTTATCTTAAAACAACAGTTACTTCATAAGGATTAAACCCATGAGCCAACAATTTGCACAAATGTTCCCATTTTTAAACGTGACTACCAACACCTCAATGTTATTAGATAGCGCGGCAAGTGAAGAAGCGCTTAAAATCTTACAAGACACTGATATGAGTGCTACCGCGCTCAACTCAGAAATCCAAACTTTGCGTAAAAGCGCTTTAGCCCTGGTTATCATCTTGCATAACGATATTCTTGATAATAACTTGGCTGAAGATGAACTCCCTTCAGATCGATTAGATGCTTTACTGGTTGGTATGTCTTCAGATCAAGACGGTGAAGAGTTGGACGTTGATCAACCGACATTAGATATCATCATCGCAAATGTTCAAGATGCCCTAGCATCATTGGGTGTAAGTGATGAATTAATCTTGTCGATTTTTAGCGGTGAAGCTGAAGCGGATGAAGCGATTGAAAGTACAGCTGAAATCATTGCAAGCAATCTACCAACAGGTGATGACCTTGAAGAGTTCATTGACTTATTCGTTTACGGCGAAGCACAAGACGATGAAGATGCAATGCTTGATGGTATTTCACTAGGTAAAACAACGACCAAAAGCGGCAAATTTGGTAAGGTTGTATACAAAGCTGTTAAAGCTATTCGTAATGGTAAAGTTGCCCTGGTTAATAAACGCGTTTCAGGTAAAGTTAAATTGAGTGCTAAACAACGTTCAGCACTCAATAAAGCCCGCCGTAAAGCGTCAGCTTCAGGTGCGATTAAAAAACGTATTCGCTCTATGAAGAAAGCCAAAGCAATGAATATCTAAAGTCTGGTCAGTATCACGTTAAGAAGTCCGCTTTATGCGGGCTTTTTTATGGTGATATATACAGTTCGCTTATGAACACGGTGTTCAAATAAACATTAAGCTTAATGAATTGCACCAGGTATTAATTTAGGAATACGAAAAAAATAGAAAAAATAACTCATTCAGAATGTACGCATACATTGAAATGATTGATGAGTAAGGCACATGTCTAAAAAGTTTGTACTTGGCGAATTAAATGAAACTCACACTTTTGTACTCGATATGAAAGCCATTTTAGAGAAATCAACGAAACAAAAGATTGCAGTTACCATCGTTGAAAAGTTAATTAAAAAATCAGGTGTACCAACAAAAAAGATCATCTTTAATTTTGAAGAAGGTCAATCAATTGGCTTGGTGCTACGTGCTGATGGGGATGTAATTCAGCACTTTTTGAATGCTAAAAACATACCGTTATTTCGTGTAATGGACTATGACAAAATGGCTGATTTTAATGCGGGCCTAGAAGATTTGGCACTAAAGCTTAAAAGCAATCAACAGAAATTTAGCCTGAAACGCCAGACCGCTAAGATCATTATTCCGCGTAGTAAAGCGCCGTCACCTACGATTAAAAAGCGTATTCAATTTGCAAGAGAGTCATTAGTGGAATTGACAGAATTGAAAGCCAAAAAAACAGCACATTTCAATCAAAAAATGGATGAAATCAAAACACTTGGCTTAGCGGTGACTATAGATGCTTAATTTTAATTTGGTTTATTGCGTCATGATCTTTATTGCCCTGGCTCAATGGGGATATATGCGATTACTTATGTCACGTGGATTAGAAAAAGAATTTCATAAATTTAGACAGACACGTTCTATGCATTACTTTTTCGAGAGATTCTTAAAACCCTATTTACTATTAATGTCCTATACGGCGCTCTATGTTCTGTTTGTTGCCTATTGTGCCCTTCAGTTGCTTGGTAATCTGGCCATATTAAGTTTAGAAACAACGATTTTCGTTATTTTGGCAATGATTTTCTTCATAAAAGACCGCGTTTATTACGTTACAGCGCTCTATGTTCTTTCTAAAAAGGGAGAGGATGCATGAACTACGTTTTCAAGTTAGATGATATTAAGCGGATGTTAGAGCATTGGATTGCTACACCGCCAAACGGCTAT
>JAHLFF010000144.1 GCA_018883945.1 Candidatus Acinetobacter avistercoris | reverse complement strand
GACTTATACAGACTAGAATCATTCTTGGAATAAAAGAAAATGACGAATAGAAAAAATAAAATCTTTATCGCGGCTAGTTTGGCCAATGGTGCAAGTTTTTCAATGATTTTGCCACTATTAGCGCCATTGATTCGTCAACTGAAATTGTCTGAAATTCAAGCTGGTGCAATGGTTTCAGTGGGAGCTTTGCTCATGGCCATTGCTGCGATATATATTTCAAAACATCAAAATAAATTTTCAATTTATCAATTACTCAGTATTGGTTTTGTGGGAATGGCCATCACTTGGGGGCTATTCACAGCTATTTTAATGTACGGTCTGAATACTCAACTTTCATTACTCATATTATTTATTTTGCTCATGGTTGCTCGGGCATCAACCGGTATTTTTATGGCAATGCCTCAAATTGCATTACAAAGTTATGTGATGACCAGTTTTTCTGATGAAAAGACAAGATCGCAAACAATGTCAAAGTTTGGTGCTTTAAATAGCTTAGGATTAATCCTTGGTCCATTAATGACTACGGTGCTTTTATATTGGGGGATACTAACGCCGTTATGGGCAGCGGTGATTATATTGCTCATTATGAGTGTGATGATTGTTTTTTTGTTTGATCAATCGAGTTCAATTGCAGGTTCAGAACAACACCAAGTACATAATAAATCAATAAAAAATATAATCATCGAAGCGGATCATAATCAACAAGTTGATGTTGAAGTTGATGCTAAAACTGATTGGAATATCAAAAAGTGTTACCCATGGTTAAGTTTAGGTTTTTCATTATATTTAGCAATTGTGACTTTAAATTTGACGGCTGGTTTTTATATACAGGATAAGTTTCAAGTCAGTGTTGAACAAGTCGCAGTATACTTTGCGCAATGTTCACTGATTGTGGGTGTAGCATTGGTTTTCATGCAAATTTTGATTTCTAAATATTTAAAATGGTCTTTGCAACGATTACTTTGGGTGGGTCTGAGTAGTATGGTGCTTGCATTAATGATTACGCTATTTACTGATCAATTAATCGTTTTCCAACTCACTTATGTGCTTTACGGAATCTCTGTTGCCTGTCTGCTTCCAGCATTCACTACAGGCGCAGCACAGACTGCACCCAATCAATTTCAAACCAAAGTAGCGAGTTTCTGTACTGCAACGCAAGCTATTAGTTTTGTGGTTGGACCGTTGTTAAGTACAGGTTTATATCAAATCAATCAAAGCTATCCATATTATTTATTGATTATGGTGATGTGCATCATGATGGTTTATTTTGCAGTTCAACATTTTAAACTAACGGACCAATTAAGATTCAGTAAATAAAATACGTCTTTCATAAGTCATTTTTTAACGAACTTAGATTATCGTTCGAAGTGCAAAATCATTCACCCCTTATCCTTAACTTTTCCAAGGAGAGGAGTGAGACTTGCTTATTGGTATATTGACGCTAAAGAACTTTATAAAATGTATCAAATAGAACTTATGATCATGTCAAGATTTAAACAATAATTTAAATATGGTCAAAGAGCATCATAAATTTTTCAACCAAATGATTCGTTGTAAAAGCTCCACGACAGAAGGGAGATAATTTAGCTAAATTAATTTGATATAAACGATTTTGATCGATTCAAATGGATGAAGCTACTTAGGGCTTAAAATTGAATTGATATTAGACTTCTTTCATACATCATTATTCACACAACAAAATCATCATGATTATTTCCTCATCTGAATCTTTTTCCAAAGGGAGAAGGAGTTTTTACAGATCAATGTATTACCACTCAATGATGATTTTTGATTTATGAAAGAGGTTTATTAAAATATATCTAATGTCAGAGTATTAGATTTTTAACTAAATTAGATTTTTAAATTTAAGGAATAAAAAGACAGCCATGGTGCACATGGCTGTCTTTTATAATGATTGATTAGAGGTTTTTATGATTAGAAATCGTAACGGAAACCTAAAGAAAGACCTAGTGAGTCTTCACCTTTAAAACCTTTAACGTTATTTGTGCGTGCTTGTTCCCAAGGCGTTAAGCTCGAGTTTTTGTCATTCAAAACTGTAGCAATGTTGCCATAGATGCGTACAGCTTTGTCAAGACGGTGCTCAAGACCAATTGCAATAAGGGTAGCATTAGCATCTTCAGCATCTACGTCACGGTGCATGACTTGACCACGAACATAAGTTTTAGGCGCAAATTTATAATCTGCAGCGATACCAATCACTTGAGCATCTGGATTAACGACATCATTGTCATGAGTAAGGTATTGATATAGACCACCCACATTCAACTCTGGCGTAATTTTGTATGCGCCTGCTAAGCGTATACCATCACGTTCTCCGCGAGTCGCATCTTCTTCATAATGTTCATATGCTGCAGCGAAATCAATTGGACCTTCTTTGTAGGTTAAAGCTAAATCATAAGCTTTGTTCTTTTTAGTGTCGCCTTTAAGGTTATCAGCTGTATTTTCTACATAACCTGCTGAGTTTCCTTCATGTAAAGATAATGCTGCTATAACGTTAAAGCCAGTACCTAATTTTGGAGATTTATATTCAATTGTATTTTCATTACGCTCATCAAAACGCAAATTTCCTGCACGAGTGACATTTCGTAAATCACCAACTTGATCACCGAAGAAGTTTACAGGTCCGCGTGCTGCTTTAAATGGGCTATCAAAACGACCTACACGCGCTTGACCAAAGTCACCTTTGAGACCCACGAAAGTATCACGAGTTGCAAAATCTGTACCTGAGTTTTGACCACCGCTCGCGAAATTAATTTCTTGTTCAATTTGACCAAATACGGTCATATTATTTTCAAGTTCTTGTTCTACTTTAAAACCTAAACGCGATGAGTTCGAAGAAAGTCCAACATCGTTATAATCTTTTCCATCATCTAAATAATCTAACGAGATGTGTGCACGACCATAAATTTTTACATCTGCTGCATTAGAAATAACAGGTGTTAAAATAGATGCCCCGATTGCAAGTGCGCAAAGTGTTTTTTTCATTTGTGTTGCTCCAATTAAGACTTTTATTATCGAGTCAGCATGAGCAGTAGGTTTATAGTTGTAACTACTGCTCTCTAATGGAGCTCAGTATCGTTCACAAATAAGTCAGTCATATTAAGGATTTATTTCAAATTTATTAAATTAATTTAGACGATGAATATTGAGTAAAAACATTAACGATAATCATAGAAGTAAAAA
Organism: Candidatus Acinetobacter avistercoris; assembly: GCA_018883945.1. Taxonomy (GTDB): domain Bacteria; phylum Pseudomonadota; class Gammaproteobacteria; order Pseudomonadales; family Moraxellaceae; genus Acinetobacter; species Acinetobacter avistercoris. The sequence continues at coordinate 11,137 of JAHLFF010000144.1, read as the reverse complement.
TAATCTTGCCAGTGAAACTAAGCACAGCAAGGGACTGTACAAATAAGAAAGTGCCTCAATAAAAAAATGGAGCCTAAGCTCCATTCATTAAATCATCAATATATTGTGATCATTATTTGTTGATCAGTGTTTAAAGATCAAAAAATTAAGGTGTAAATATTAAATCTCAGACTAAAGTGCGGCTTTAATTTTATCTGCTAAAACTTTAATTTGATCTTGATCACCCATTTGCACACCATGTTTGCCTAGTTCATGAACAGAACTTGGGATCAAGTGGAAATGCACGTGAGGTACGGTTTGTCCAGCAGCAGCGCCTGAAAGCTGCATTAAAACAATACCTTTTACGTCTAATGCTTTTTCCATTGCTTTAGCAATTTTTTGAACGACTTGAATGGTATATGCCGCTTCCTGAGGATCCAAATCTAATAAGGTTACTGCGGGTGATTTTGGAATCACAAGAGTATGACCTTCAGCTTGGGGCATAATATCCATAAATGCTAGAACTTGATCATCTTCATAGACTTTAATTGCAGGAAGCTCATTGCGTAGTATTCGTGCAAATATATTTTGATCATCGTAAGTCATTTCAATTCCTTGCTGTCAATGGTTGAACGATATTAATTACAGTTCAATTCTTTCTGACGAGCCTTAATCGAGTCAAGCTTTTGTTGCTCTTTTTCAGAGAATTTAGGTTTAGTTGTATTGCAATTCTCGTCACCAAATTTAGCTTTAGCTTCAGGATCCTTGAAGCAAAAACCTTTAGCCGCATAAATGACATTGTGGTCATTTTTTAATTTTTCACATTCTTTTGCTGTATCAGCAAGAGCATTTACCCCAACTGACATAGAACATGCAGCGATAATCGAAACAAATAATTTATTCATGAGAAACCCTCAAATGGACATTTTTTGTATTGTCACTATAGCTATTATAAGTCCATCTAAAGGGTTTTCAATGGCTAATAATTATTCTAAGGTAATTTTACTCCATGATTCATACATTTTTACTGCAGCGGAAAAGTCGCTATTTACTTCAGCAGTCGCATGCGCAACTTGAATTAAATTCTGTGTGAGATTGATGATGGGTGCAGAAAGATTTGCTTGACGTACAAGGTCGATTGCAATCCCCGTATCTTTGGCTAATAAAGGCAGGGCAAAGGTATTCGGAAAACTACGATTGAAAACACGTTGTGGTAAAACATTTTCAGTGACACCGCTTTTTCCACTTGATGCATTGATGCAATCAAGCGCTTCATTCAGGTTTACACCATGCGCTTTTAGTGTTGTAAAGCCCTCTGCAGCTGCACATAAATGTACAGCAAGTAACATATTGTTTACAGCTTTCACCGCAAAGCCAGCACCAGATTCACCGACATGCTTAATCAATTGACCCATTGCTTGCATTGCGGGAAGGGCTTGTTTAAATATTTCAGCTTGTCCGCCAACCATAAAGGTCAAGGTCGCATTTTCTGCACCAATTGTTTGACCACTGACTGGAGCATCTAAAAAAGAGACATTTTTAGACTTTAGATATGCAGCTTGTTGACGTGCTGCTTCGGGTACACCGCTGGTACAATCCACCCAAATTGCACCAGATTTCATCTCTAATTGATGAATAATATCGTCTACGTGTTGACTGGTGGGTAAGCATGAAAAAATAATGTCTGCTTGAGCGGCTTCATCTAAAGAGACTGCTTGAGTATTAAACTCAGTTGCATGTTGTTTGGCTTTTTCAAAATTTCGATTCCATACCAAGACGGATTCAAAGTGTTGAGGTAAGTGGGCTGCCATGCGGTAACCCATTGCGCCTAAACCAATAAATGCAACTGTTGTCATATTTTTTCTCTACTTTCTATAGCGTGATCTATCTATAAAGGCGTGGATCTTTGTGCTAACCATTCAGAAAGTTTTGGCCAAAACTCGTCTGCACTTTTTTGGCTCGACATTAAACCCAAATGCCCCCCAGGGATTAAAGTAAACGTGACATCTGGGCTACTTGTCAATTCAGTCAATGGTCTAACAGCGTCAGCTGTGACCATTTGATCGCTACGACCCGCGCCAACAAACAGAGAGCAGTCTATATTTTTTAACTCTATTTTCTTATCTTTTAATTCGATAAAGCCTTGATGGAGTGGATTTCTTAACCAAACATTAAAAAGCATGTCTTGATTGACTCCAGCAGGATAATCAATCATGTGGTTTAAAAAATAGCCTAAAGTTGCATGTTCATGTAATAACTTGGTGTCATCTAAATTGGTTAATAGTTGTTTATGACCTTCATACCAACCTTTCGGATCTAAGATTTTAAAACCAACGGCATTAAGAATACCTGGGGTGTGGAGTAAACGTTTTGGCAAACCACCCGCATAAATTTTACGTTGTAAAGCAGGATTACGATTGAGATAACGATTCACTCGGGCATACAGTTTTCCAATACTCCCTGAAGCATAACTGTCGATAGGACTTCCCAAAATCACTAAATTTTTAATGTAATTGGGTTTTTGTAATGCTGCATACAATAAAACAAAAATGCCAGACATGCTCCAGCCATGCAGAGAAATCAATTCAGAGCCTGAATGGGCACGAATTTGTTCGATACAGTTGGGGATGGCATGTTCAATAAAACTTAAAAAATCTAAATTTCGATCTTGGTAATTAAAATGACCCCAATCCAATAAATAGACATCAAATCCTTGTTCAATATAATATTTAATCAGAGAACGATAAGGATATAGATCATAGATATCCATCTTAATCGCTAAGGGTGCAACAAACACAAGAGGTTCAGCGAACTTCTTATTCGGGGATGCATAGTAGCGAATTTTACTGTTGTTATATTTTCCAATAACCTCGTAACTTGTCGCTTGTGATAAGACCAGAGATTTTCCATAAAATACGCGAGTGCCTAAGTTTTTTAATTTACTTTGCTTTTCGCGCCAGCGATCTTTGAGTTGTTGCATGAGGAGGTAATGTCTCATATTCATATGATTTGTTCGAAGTGTAAGCGATATTTATATATTTTACCTTGACCTTAAATGCCGTAGGCGCTCAAAATGTTGGCAATTATTTACAAAGGCAGTCTATCGACTGATTCGTACACATGAGCCACCAAGACGACATTGAATATCAACTTGATACTTTAGCACTTCGTACAGGCCATACACGCAGTTTTGAAGGTGAGCACGCCGAGCCAATTTTTCTAACTTCATCTTTTGTGTATGCAGATGCTGCTGAAGCTGCTGCTAAATTTTCTGGGCAAGAACCTGGGAATATTTATTCTCGCTTCACCAATCCGACAGTCGCTATGTTTGAAAAACGTTTAGCGGCAATGGAAGGTGCTGAGCGTGCAGTGGCGACAAGTACAGGTATGGCTGCCATTATGGCCGTTGCAATGTCATTCTTAAAGCTTGGCGATCATGTGATTTGCTCACGTGCAGTATTTGGTTCGACTGTCGCATTATTTGAAAAATATATTTCCAAGTTCGGTGTTGCCGTCGAATTTGTCGATTTAACCGATTTGAATGCTTGGAAAAATGCGATACGTCCAGAAACAAAACTATTATTTGTCGAATCTCCATCAAATCCCTTATCAGAAATTGCAGACATTCGTGCTTTAGCAGACATTGCACATGCCAATAATGCACTGCTTGCGATCGACAATAGCTTTTGTACACCAGTTTTACAGCAGCCTCTGAAGTTAGGTGCAGATCTTGTGGTTTATTCAGCAACCAAATATTTAGATGGACAAGGTCGAGCTTTGGGTGGCGCAGTTGTGGGCAATTCAAAACTACTTGAAGATGTGTTTGGCTATGTGCGTACCACAGGGCCTTCAATGAGTCCATTTAACGCTTGGGTATTTCTTAAAGGTCTTGAAACCTTACGTATCCGAATGAAGGCACATTCTGAAAGTGCGCAAAAAGTGGCGGAATGGTTACAGACACAGGACAACGTTGAAAAAGTATATTTTGCAGGTTTAGAAGATCACGTTGGTCATGAACTGGCGAAACAACAGCAAAAAGGCTTTAGTGGAATCGTTTCATTTGTAGTGAAAGGTGGACGAGAAGGTGCTTGGAAAGTCATTGACCATACTCAATTTATCTCTATAACGGGTAATTTGGGGGATGCGAAGTCGACGATTACCCATCCAGCAACCACCACACATGGCAAATTATCGGATGATGCTAAAAAAGCAGCGGGTATTTCTGAAGGTTTAATACGATTATCTGTTGGTTTAGAAGATGCAGATGATATCATTGCAGACATTCAACGTGGTTTGGATCTTATCTAAGATCTTTTAAAGTTTTTAAATTTTTTGTTCGGAGAGTTTTATGAACATTAATATGCTTATGCAACAAGCGCAGCGCATGCAAAAAGATATGGAAGTGAACGTAAAGAAAGCGAAAGAAGAGCTTGCGCAGACTGAAGTTCATGCTGAAGCAGGCGGTGGTTTAGTTAAAGTAACGATGACTTGCCGTAATGTTGTTAAACGTATCGAAATCAATCCAGAACTTTTGCAGGATGATCCCGATATGATTGAGGACTTGATTGCAGCAGCAATGAATGATGCAGCACGTCAAGCTGAATTAGTGTCAGAAAAAAAAATGAAAAGTGCGAATACGGGTATGGGTCTACCACCTGGTCTTGCAGGAATGTTCTAAGGAATCTTATTGTGTTTAGTGATCGATTTGATCAACTTGTACAAGGCCTAAGAATATTGCCAAGTGTTGGGCCGAAATCGGCTCAGCGCATGGCATTGCATTTGATTATGAAAAATAAACAAGGTGCACTAGGTTTGGCCAATGCTTTAAATGAAGCCATGTCATTCATCCATGAATGTAGTATATGTCACTCACTCACCGAAGATGAAGTTTGTAATATCTGTCTTTCTCAAGAACGTGATGAAACCTTATTATGTGTGGTTGAATCTCCAGCGGATGTCATGGCCATTGAGCAAAGTGGTAGCTTTAGAGGCAAGTATCATGTTTTAGGTGGTCATTTATCACCTTTAGATGGGATTGGGCCAGAAGAAGTCGGTATTCCTTATCTCATTCAACGGTTGAGTGAGGGGCGTGTTCAAGAAGTTGTGCTTGCAACCAATGCAACAGTAGAAGGGCAAGCAACAGCGCATTATCTGGTCGAGGCAACAAGACATTTATCCTTACGCATGACACGTATTGCGCAAGGTGTGCCTCAAGGTGGTGAACTTGAGTATGTAGATAGTCATACTTTGAGTCAGGCATTACACAATCGTATGCAGATGAAATAAGAAGCTTATAGATTTATTTTCACGCTAAAATAAATCTATAATTTAATGTTGAAGCTATGTACTAAGTAATATAGAAAATATGTAGCTCGTTATGTAAAAAGCTTTGTACCAAGCTTAGTACCAATCTATGTACGAAGTGATGTAGCAATTGATATAGATTTGATTCGAATAGAATATTTTTGCTGTGCATTTTTCTTGAATAAACTGATTTAAGTCTTAAAAGCTATAAAATAAATATTTTTAATAATCTTTTTAATTCATAAACATTGATTTAGCGCTGTTCATCGATAATAGATTATATTTGTAATCTATTATTGGTTAGAATAGCCCTCATGTAATGTAATACCTGATCTAGATAAAGTATGTTCCAATTTATAAGTCAACAAAGCGATTTAGATAATGTTCTGGCCTTAATGAGCCAGACCTCTATTTATGGGTTAGATACGGAATTTATAAAAGTAGATACGTTCTGGCCAAAGCTTGGCGTTTTACAGATTAATGTGAGTGGCCAAGTATTTTTACTTGATGGTACAACTTTAGATCTTTCCGTGTTTTGGCAAAAAATATTTCAAGCGCAACAGAATGTATTTCATGCCTGTGGTGAAGACATTGATTTAATCTATCATTATTCAGATCAAGCTCATCTTAAAAATGTTTTTGACACACAAGTGGCGATGTCTTTTCTCGGTTATGGCTTACAAGTCAGTTATCAAAATGCTCTGAAGCAAATGCTGGATATTGATATCGACAAAGGGCAGACACGCTCAGATTGGCTAGCGCGTCCACTGACTCTCGAACAGAAGAATTATGCAGCAAATGATGTGCTTTATATCATGCAGCTTTCTGAAAAACTTAAAAATGAACTGAACAGCAAGCGTCTTTATGAGTATGTGCTTGAAGACTGTTCCAATATGACATTGGAAATTGCAACAGATACACCCAAAGAAAAATTGTACACAGAAGTGGGGAATTATCGTCACTCTCGTAAACAATTGATGCAATTACAGTTGCTTTGTGTATGGCGTGAGGAAATGGTCAAAGCATTAAACCAACCTCGTAGCTTTATCTTAAAAAATGCAACGATGATTGATCTGGTCGAAAAAAATCCAAAAAACAATTTTCAATTGTCTCAAGTAAAAAACATTCGTGCTAATGTCATTCGCGAATTTGGTAAAACGATTTTAGATATTATTCAACATTTACCACCTTCAGATGAGTGGCCACTGCGTATCGCAAGACCAATTCGTCATTCATCTAAAGACGTGACCCATGATGTTGACACCCTGATTGAAAATATTGCTTTAGATATTCAAATTCCGAAAGAAGTCATCATGCGTAAAAAATGGTTAAGTTCGCTATATCAGCATGTGGTTTTTAAACGAGATGAACAAGATTTACCTGATTATTTACTTGGCTGGCGTTATGATTTATTAACCAAGCCTTTAATTCAGATGCTTAATAACGACGCAGATTATTTAAGCTTACAAATGCGAGTAGATGATTAAAAAGTCGATTAGCGTGAGTAATGCTACGATTGGTCAAAGAATTTACAGTCATTTAAAAAGACGACTGTTGCGTTAAAAAAGGTTAATGTTTCGCATATAATTTTCCTGTATGCTTTATTTTGAGTTTTATTGGTGTTGTAAAAATGTGGTGTGAAATCTTTAAATCGAGTAAAAAAGACGAAATGTATCTTTACGTTGCTCGCGCTGAATCTACTGAAACAAATGAGCAAGCAGATCCGCTGGCAGTATTATCCGATGCCTTAAAAAGTGCATTTGGTCGTGCGACATTTGTGATGTCAATTGAGTTGCATGAAGAGAAGAAATTAGCCCGTGCGAATGTTTTGCATGTTATGGACTCTATTCAAACCAATGGTTATTTTCTACAACTACCACCAGAAGGTTTAATTAACCCGAATGCTGTAGAACCAGAGGGATTACGCGGTGCTTGAAGCTTTATCAGGAATATGGACTCAATTTTTATCAATACTTGACGCTATTCCAGAAGACAGTATTGCCATAACAGTTTATGTTCTTGGTACTTTAATCATCTTATGGTGTTGGTATTCAATCGCTAAACGTTTACCTTCACCATTAGGCGGAATCACTTGGATTCTGATATTCGCAATTTTGGCAACGCCAACAGTTTCTGAAGGCCCTAACTCTGCTATTGCACCCGCATTTTTTGGTTTGGTTTTTGGCATATTAACTAAAGATTCGCCTTTAATTTGGTCTAATTTCTCACTCATTGCTTTTGTTGCAGGTGTGGGCTTCGTCATTGGCTATTTTTGGTCCAAATATTCATCCAATAAAAAATCAATCCAGAACAAAATGCTCAGCAATAGAACATCACCACTTTAATAAAAATAAGGTTAAAACATGTCTGTCGATATTCAACAATTTTCAGGTACGGATCAGTATATTGCGACTGATAGCTTAAAACTTGCTGTTAAGGCGGCTCGTGCTTTACAGAAGCCTTTATTGGTTAAGGGTGAACCTGGAACAGGGAAAACTTTACTCGCTGAGGAAGTTGCTCAAAGTTTAGGTCTAAAACTCATCACTTGGCATATTAAGTCTACGACAAAAGCGCAGCAGGGCTTGTATGAGTATGATGCTGTATCACGATTACGTGATAGTCAGTTAGGCGATGAACGTGTATATGACATTAAAAATTATATAAAACCAGGTAAGCTTTGGGATGCATTCACCAGCGAAGAGCGCTGCGTTTTACTGATCGATGAAATAGATAAAGCAGATATTGAGTTTCCAAACGATTTGTTGCATGAACTCGATAAAATGTCGTTCTTTGTGTATGAGACAAGTGAAACCATCACTGCAACGCAACGACCGATTGTGATTATTACTTCGAATAATGAAAAAGAATTACCTGATGCGTTTTTACGTCGTTGTTTCTTTCACTATATTGAGTTTCCAGATGAAGCCACGATGCGTGAAATTATTGCGGTACATTTCCCAAATATTTCAACAAGTTTGGTCAATGAAGCCCTACAAGTGTTCTTCAAATTACGCGTTGTACCAGGCTTGAAAAAACCACCTTCAACCTCGGAATTGATTGATTGGCTAAGTTTGTTAATGGCAGATGAAATGCCTGAAGATGTGTTACGCAATCATGATAAATCCAAGGCGATTCCGCCTTTATATGGTGCATTGATTAAAAATGAGCAAGATGTTCAGTTGTTAGAGCGTCTTGCCTTTATGACACGTCGTTAAAAAAGGGTCGCACAGATGTTCGTAAGATTATTTTATACCTTGCGAAAATACGGGATTCCCGTTTCGACGCGTGAATTGATTGACTTGAACCATGCGGTAAGTCAGGGTTTGGTCTTTGCGAATCAAGATGAATTTTATCAATTGGTTAAAACGGTCATGGTTAAAGATGAGCGTTTCTTTGATAAATATGATCGTGCCATTAAAGACTATTTTCAAGGCATTGAAACCTTTGATCTAGACGATCTCTTGAGAAAGATTGAGCTCCTACCCAAAGAATGGTTTGATTTAGAATTATTAGAAAAGCATCTCACCCCAGAACAGCGTGAAGAACTTTTAAAAGCGGGTTCGCTTGAAGATCTCCTGAAGATGTTTGAAGAACGTTTACGTGAGCAGCATAAAAAGCATCAAGGTGGCAATCGTATGATTGGCACGGGTGGAACTTCACCTTTTGGTGCCTATGGTGATCATCCTGAAGGTGTTCGCATTGGTGGCCCTGGTCGTAAAAAATCGGCAGTAAAAGTCTGGGAGCAACGTAAGTACCAAAATTTAGATGATGATCAAATTTTGGGTACGAGGCATATGCAAATGGCGCTGCGCCGTTTGCGTAAATTTGCCCGACAAGGTGCCGCAGAAGAGTTGGATATAAATCTCACCATCAAAGAAACAGCCAAGCAGGGTATTTTGGATGTTCAGCTGGTTCCAGAACGTCGTAATCGCGTGAAAGTTTTAATCTTGTTTGATGTAGGTGGATCTATGGATGCCTATATTGCACAATGCGAAAAACTCTTTAGTGCTGCAAAAACAGAATTTAAAACGCTTGAGTATTTCTACTTCCACAATTGTTTATATGACTATGTCTGGAAAGATAACCACCGTCGCTCATCTACAAAAATGAATACTCACGATCTCTTTAATACCTATGGAAAAGACTATCGTGTGATTGTTGTTGGTGATGCCAGTATGGCCCCGTATGAACTGCGTTCAGCAGGTGGTTCAGTCGAATATATGAATGAGGAATCTGGTGAAATTTGGTTAAAGCGTCTACGCCAGCATTATGAAAAAACGGCTTGGCTCAATCCTGAAACTGAAAATTATTGGCATTATACTCAGACGATAGGCCTGATTAAGCAATTGTTTGAAGATCACATGTATCCAATGAGTCTCAAAGGTCTTGAAGATATGACCAAATATCTAGCACGCTAAGATTTTTGTGTGCACTGAGTTTGTACTGTGATTTGATTTAAATTTATTGTTATCTAATTTGTTATCTAATTTGTTATCGAAAAATGTAAAAGGATCTCACATGGATCATCATATCAATGGCATTGCATTACCCAACGAAGACGGTTTTTTTGGTGAGTATGGTGGACAATTTATTCCGCCACATTTAAAACAAGCAATGGATGAAATTAACCTTGCTTACGAAGAGATTCGACATACAGCAGAATTTCAAAATGAATTGAATGATTTGTTTGCGCATTATGTTGGCCGCCCGAGTCCATTGTTCCATGCAAGACGTTTGTCTGAGCAGTTGGGTGGAGCGCAGATTTATTTAAAACGTGAAGACTTAAATCATACTGGCGCACACAAAATTAACCATTGTTTAGGTGAGGCATTACTCGCTAAATACATGGGTAAAAAGAAAGTGATTGCTGAAACAGGTGCTGGTCAGCATGGCGTTGCTTTAGCAACTGCATGTGCATTGGTCGGTATTCCTTGTGAAATTCATATGGGGCAGGTGGATATTGAAAAAGAACATCCTAATGTCGTAAAAATGAAGATTTTAGGTGCAAATCTCATTGCTGTGAGCCGTGGTACTGCGACATTGAAAGATGCCGTTGATAGTGCATTTGAAGAGTATTTAAAAAATCCTAAAGATTTTATTTACGCGATTGGCTCTGTGGTTGGACCTCATCCATTTCCAAAGATGGTGCGTGACTTTCAAGCCATTATTGGTGATGAAATAAAAGTTCAGACTCAAGCTCGTTTTAATAAGCATCCTGATTATATCGTTGCTTGTGTCGGTGGTGGTTCAAATGCAGTAGGTGCATTCACTGCCTTTTTAAATGATCCTGAGGTTAAGTTAGTGGGCGTAGAGCCTGCTGGTCATGGTTTGGATACGAATCAGCACTCAGCAACTTTGACCCTAGGTAAACCGAGTGAGCTTCATGGTATGGCGTGTTATGTACTTGAAGATGAAAATGGTGAACCTTTGCCTGTTCATTCTATCGCTTCTGGTTTGGACTATCCTGGTGTCGGTCCTCAGCATAGTTTCTTAAAAGATTTGGGACGTGCACAGTATGCAACCGCCACTGATCAAGAATGTTTAGATGCTTTTATGACTTTATCTCGAGTTGAGGGGATAGTTCCTGCTTTGGAAAGTGCACATGCGGTGGCATGGGCAATTCGAGAAGCGCCTAAAATGGCCAAAGAGATCAATATTGTGGTGAACCTATCGGGTCGTGGTGATAAAGACTCTGATTACGTTGCTGAAAAACTTGGATTAAATTGAATATATTTCGTTAAATTTGAGTTGGAAATTCAAAAAAACAAAAACCCACTTGCTGTGGGTTTTTGTTTTTTAGAAGTTATTAGATCTCTTTTATCGGTCGAAAAATGATCATTGAGTGGCCATATAT
>JAHLFF010000143.1 GCA_018883945.1 Candidatus Acinetobacter avistercoris | reverse complement strand
TCTAAAAGGGATAGTCTTTTCTTTGATGGAAATTCGTAGTTTGAGCACATCTACTTACCTGCTGAAAAACTAGATATATAGTTACTTTAACTTTCGCTTTGTTATTTTGGAATAGGTGGTAAAATAGACTTACATAGGGATACTAAGACCTGTGGATAAAGTCACGTTTACGCCAATATTACGCCCATAAAGCGTAAGTTGTTGATTTAACGAATTAAAAAACACCTAATCAAGGGGCTTTTTAATTCGTCTATTTTAAATTTAAAATAAAAGTAATTAAAACGAGTGCTTAAACGGCTTCTGAATAAATTACAGAATCTAAATCTAATATTTTCAGAGATAAATTTTAAAGTCCAGCTTCATAGCCATCACTTGTTAATAGCTCTTCAATATCTAAAATATCCGTTGGTTTTATTTTATAAATCCAACCTTTACCATAAGGATCGTCATTAACAAAGTCTGGGTCTTCTTCAAGAAGTTCATTCACTTCAACAACTTCACCAGAAATGGGTGCGTGGATGTCAGAAGCAGTTTTTACGGATTCAACAACACCGACTTGTTCACCAGCAACAATTTGACGTCCAACCTCTGGTGCTTCGACATAGACCAAATCGCCTAGAGCGTCTTGGGCATGATCAGAAATACCAGTCACGATAAGATCACCTTCGATTCTTACCCATTCATGTGTGGTGGCATACTTCAGCTCTGAAGGATGATTCATAAAAACTCCTGATTACATCGCATATTTTTCTCAGTGTTATACATGGTTTTTTTTAAAAGAGAAAGTTCTATAACGTTTATAAATATGGGTCTTTGCGCCAACTACTCGGACTACGACCACTCCAGCGTTTAAATGCACGACTAAAATTGGCAACATCGGAATAACCTAATTCATCTGCAATTTGCTCAAGCGTATAATCTGTGCGCGAAAGTAATGATGTCGCATGTCGATACCTCACTTCATCGACCAAAGTAGAAAAAGAAGTGCCTTCCGCTGCTAATTGGCGCTTAAGGGTTCGATCTGACATATGTAAGCGATCGGCGACATTTTCAATACTTAAGTAATGCTGTTCCGAATGGGTCAGGATGTCACGTACTCGCATAGAGATGCGTCGTCTTTCTCCGAGCTCCGATAATTCAGCTTCGCACTGATTAATGGCAATTTGGCTGGCAATAGGATCGGCATTCACCATTTTTAAGGCCAAATATTTTTTATCAAAACTGGCTAAAAAATGAGGTTGATCAAAGTGGACTGAATAGTGGGGGTTGATTCGAGTTAAATATTTATCAAAACCTGCTGGTTCTGGAAAATCAAAATTGATATCACCATGTAAATCATCTACGCCAGTAAGCGCACGAGCCATTGTAATCACACCAAAAGTCAAAGCCATCACAATTTCTGTTCTCAGCGGCTCTATGTCAATATCACATTGTAATTGTAATGACACTTGCTCACTAAAAGTTGAAAAGTGAAATTGCAAAAATGGCATACGCAATTGTATGAATCGATTGGCTAGGAAAAGTGCATCAGTGATCTCATTTGAGGTCATGATCGCATAGCCAATAAAACCATGAATTGAAATACGCATTTGATTACCAATATGATAGCCCAATGACGCTTCACCCGTCATTTTTCTAGCGAGGATGATCATTTCATTGGCGACATCGAGCGGAATTCTGAAATCAGGTTCAGCAAGCTGCTCATTGGTATAATTAAACGGTGCAAAGAGGGATTCTGCACTGTAGCCCCAACGAGCGACCACATCTAAAAGTAAGAGTCCGTATACACCTGGTATACCAAGATCTGAGCGGTGTGAGACTGATTTCATATGCGATCCATTGCTTCCAACATTATTCTAATTTTCAGATTCATATTGACATAAAATACGATTGAATACATTTATTTTGTAGGACAAGGCTTGTGCCTTGTCCATAGGGCTTTATTTTTTAAACACGAATATTTTGGTTGTCGAGATGAGTAAAAGGTCATCATGTTGATTCTTCGTCTGGTTAACATAGGTCACGATGCCCCGATCAGTTTTTGTTTTTGATGGGGTAATGGCTACAATTTCAATTTCGACATGAATTCGATCACCAGCACGAGTCGGACGTGGCCAACGTAAACTTGATTCGGAGCCAATCAAGCCACCTGCCACTGGAAAGCACTCTGTCCATAACCGCATGGTTAAAGCAGAAGTTTGCCATCCACTGGCTGCAATTCCTTTGAAAATAGGATGCTCAGTGGCTGCTTCTTCATCTAAATGAAAAGCTTGAGGGTCATATTTAGCAGCGAACTCTTTAATTTCATCTAGGGTTATTTCATATTCATTACTTTTGAACTGATCGCCGATTTTTAAATCTTCCAAGTATAACATTCTATTTGTCTTCCTTTGCTTTCACTTCTTGTTCTACTAAAAAACCACCAGTTTGTCTTTGCCATAATTGTGCATAAATACCATTTAGGGCAATGAGTTCTTCATGTGTGCCTTGTTCAGCAATATCACCTTGGTCCAAAACAATTAAGCGATCCATTTGTGCAATTGTAGATAAACGGTGTGCAATTGCGATGACCGTCTTACCTTGCATCAGCTCATCTAAGCTGGACTGAATCGCAGCTTCAACTTCAGAATCTAAAGCACTTGTTGCCTCATCCAAAACCAGAATAGGCGCATCTTTCAAAAATACACGTGCAATTGCAATACGTTGTCGTTGACCACCAGAGAGTTTGACGCCACGTTCACCTACATATGCATCATAACCTGTTTTTCCACGCAAATCAGTGAGTTGAGGGATAAACTCTTCAGCTTTGGCTTTTCTCACGGCGTCATACATTTGTTCATCTGTTGCATCAGGGCGGCCATATTTGATGTTTTCCGCCACAGTTCTATGCAGTAAAGAAGTATCTTGAGTCACCAAAGCAATATTTTTTCTTAAACTGTCTTGGGTCACATCAAGAATATTTTGTCCATCAATTAAAATCTGACCCTGTTTTAAAGTGTAGAAGTTTAATAACAGTTGAATAAGGGTTGATTTTCCTGCACCCGAGCGGCCGACAATGCCAATTTTTTCACCTGCTCGAATATCTAAATTAAATCGATCAATGACATTTTTATCATTGTACGCAAAGGTGACATTATTAAATTGAATTGCACCGTTTTTGATTGCTAAGGGTTGAGCATTGGGTTTATCTTCGATTTGAATCGGCTTACCCAGCGTTTTCATACCATCTTGAATGGTTCCGATATTTTCAAATAAAGCAGACGTTTGCCACATCATAAACGCAGCCATACTGTTGAGCTTTAAAATCATCGCAGTCGTCGCTGCAATTACCCCTATTTGTGCTTGACCTTGTAACCATAACCAAACAGCAGTACCCAGTACACCAAAAAACAGCACAGCTGTCAGTAAGTTAATACTAATTTCATAGGCAGTACCCAAACGCATTTGTTTAAATACACTACGCATGAAAATTTGCATAGATGCCTTGGCATACTGACTTTCACGGCCAGCATGAGCAAAGAGTTTAACGGTTTGAATGTTGGTATAGGCATCTGTCACACGGCCAGTCATTTCAGCACGTGCGTCTGCTTGCTCTTTTGAGATCCGACCAAGTTTAGGGATGAAATACAAAGCAGCAGAGACGAACAATACCAACCAAAACAGGAGAGGCAATAATAAGAAAGGGGAAACATTACCCAGTACAACACTGATGGTAATAAAATAGATGATCACATAAGTGACCATATCACCCAAAATTACCCAGAACTCTCGAACGGCCAAAGAGGTTTGCATGACTTTGGCAGATAGACGACCTGCGAAATCATTATGAAAAAAATCCAGTCCTTGTCTTAAAAGTAGATTGTGAAACCTCCAACGCAGACGCATTGGAAAACTACTAAATAAAATCTGGTGACGTATGATGGATTGCATATTGGCAAAGAAAATATTGCCAAATAAAATTAGACTGAGAACCGTCAATTGTTGCTGATGATTTTCTAAAAATGTATCAGGGGTAGACTGGCTTAACCAGTCCACCAAATGGCCAATTTGAGAAAAGAAAATCGCCTCTAAACTGGCTGTGGCAGCAGTAAATAAGACCAGTATAACGAGATAACGTTTGACCCCAGATGCTGCCTGCCACACAAAAGAAAAGAAAGTCTTTGGCAATGGTTCATTTAAGTTTTTCGTCGGATATGGATCAACTAACTTTTCAAACCATTGCAACATAGTCGTACTCAAACCTTAACTTTAGATAGATCACAGTGTAATGCTTATTGCGTGATCTTAAAATCACTACC
>JAHLFF010000142.1 GCA_018883945.1 Candidatus Acinetobacter avistercoris | reverse complement strand
ACTATGGTTTGGCAAAGCTGCTCAAAACAGGTGCTGTTCGTAAAATCATTTGCTCATTTCCACGTCAGTCTGACTCTTATGTGTTTGATGAATTATTCCGTGCTGGAAAAATTGAGCTTGAGCTAGTACCTCAGGGTAACTTGGCATGTCGTATTCAAGCTGCTGGTATGGGGCTTGGTCCAATTTATACGCCGACTGGTTTTGGTACATTATTGGCTGAAGGTAAACCAACCCTTAATTACGAAGGCAAAGACTTTGTACTCGAAAACCCAATCAAAGCTGACTTTGCTTTAATTAAAGCGCATAAAGGCGATCGTTGGGGCAATTTGGTTTACAACAAATCTGCACGTAACTTTGGTCCAATCATGGCGATGGCAGCAGACGTGACGATTGCTCAAGTGTCTGAAGTCGTTGAACTTGGTGTACTTGATC
The DNA here is from genome assembly GCA_018883945.1 of Candidatus Acinetobacter avistercoris. GTDB lineage: Bacteria > Pseudomonadota > Gammaproteobacteria > Pseudomonadales > Moraxellaceae > Acinetobacter > Acinetobacter avistercoris. The sequence continues at coordinate 3,792 of JAHLFF010000142.1, read as the reverse complement.
CTGAGCATATTATTACTGCTGGTATTTTTGTACAGCATGTGGTTGGGGTTACGCCATCGAATCCAGAAATTCAAGCCTAAGCGTTCAGGAGAATCTAATGAGCTATAACAAATTAACACGTGACCAAATTGCTGAACGTGTTGCACAAGATATTCCAGATGGCGCTTATGTAAACCTCGGTATTGGTTTACCGACCAAAATTTCTAATTATTTACCATCAGATAAAGATGTTTTCTTACATTCTGAAAATGGCTTACTTGCATTCGGTCCTCCTCCTGAAGCAGGTCAAGAAGATCCTGAATTGATCAATGCCGGTAAAGAATTCGTTACGCTTCTTCAAGGTGGTGCTTACTTCCATCACGGTGATTCATTTGCCATGATGCGTGGTGGTCATTTAGATATCGCAGTACTTGGCGCTTTCCAAGTTGCTGAAAATGGTGACCTTGCTAACTGGCATACAGGTGCACCCAATGCGATTCCAGCTGTGGGCGGTGCGATGGATTTGGCTGTTGGCGCGAAAAAAGTCTTCATCACGACCGATCATGTCACTAAAAAAGGTGAACCTAAAATTGTCGCTGATTTGTCTTATCCGGCAACAGGTCTTCAATGCGTCGATCGTGTTTATACCGATCTTTGTGTGATTGATGTGACCAGTGAAGGTATGAAAGTCATTGAGAAAGTTGAAGGTTTATCATTTGAAGAATTGCAGTCACTTACGGGTGCAAAACTGATTGATGCTACACAAAATTAATTCATAAATCCTCCCTAAGTCCCTCCTTTAATCAAGGAGGGACTTCCATCTTTCTCATTATGGGAAAGCTCCACCCTTTTTAAAGGGAGGTTGGGAGGGATTATAAAAACCGAGAATACACATGAAAAATGCATATATTATTGATGCCATTCGTACCCCTTTTGGTCGTTATGCAGGTGGTTTAGCGCCTGTCCGTGCAGATGACCTAGGTGCCTTACCGATCAAAGCACTCATCGAGCGTAACCCTGATATTAACTGGGAAAAAGTGGATGATGTGATTTACGGCTGTGCTAACCAAGCAGGTGAAGATAACCGTAATGTGGGTCGTATGTCTGCACTTTTAGCAGGTTTGCCACATCAGGTTCCTGCAACCACTGTTAACCGTTTATGTGGTTCATCTCTAGATGCTGTAGCGATGGCAGCTCGTGCTATTAAAGCCGGTGAAGCAGATTTAATTATTGCAGGTGGCGTAGAGTCTATGTCACGTGCACCACTCGTTATGGGTAAATCTGAGGGTGCATACGGTCGTGCTCAAAAACTTGAAGACACGACGATGGGCTGGCGCTTTGTGAATCCAAAGCTAAAAGAACTTTATGGTGTTGAAACCATGCCTCAGACTGCGGAAAACGTGGCTGAGCAATTCAATATTAATCGTGCAGATCAAGATCAATTTGCTTTAACGAGCCAACAACGTACCGCAGCAGCTCAAGCACGTGGCTTTTTTGCCAATGAAATCGTGCCTGTGGTTATTCCACAACGCAAAGGTGAACCCGTTGTTGTCAGTGCTGATGAACATCCAAGAGCATCAACCACCATCGAAGCTTTAACCAAACTTAAACCAGTGGTTAAAGCAGATGGTACGGTAACTGCAGGAAATGCATCAGGTATTAACGATGGTGCGGCTGCTCTACTGATCGCATCAGAAGATGCTGTTGCTCAGTATGGCCTTAAGCCACGCGCTAAAGTAATTGGAGCAACTGTCGTTGGTGTTGAACCCCGCATTATGGGCTTTGGTCCTGCGCCTGCTATCAAAAAACTTCTTCAACAAACAGGCTTAACGCTTGAGCAAATGGATGTCATTGAACTCAATGAAGCATTCTCTGCACAAGCTTTGGCAGTGACACGTGATTTAGGTTTGTCTGATGGTGCTGAACACGTCAACCCGAACGGTGGAGCAATTGCAATTGGTCATCCACTGGGTGCATCTGGCGCACGTCTTGTGACTACTGCCCTGAACCAACTTGAACAAACAGGTGGCAAATATGCCCTATGTTCAATGTGTATCGGTGTCGGTCAAGGTATCGCTCTAATTATTGAACGCGTTTAAAAAATTCCTTGTCACCTCCCTTTAATTAAGGGAGGAACTTTAGGTTTTTTATTAATTTAAGGATCTACAACAATGCCAAATTTTATTTCAAATGATGCCACAATTAATTATCAAATCTTTGGTGATCATACAAAACCTGCGCTGATTTTTTCCAATTCATTGGGTACAAATTTCAGCATGTGGCAACCACAGATCGATGCGCTTAAAAATGACTTTTATATCGTGTGTTACGACACCCGTGGTCATGGTCTATCATCTGCGCCTAAAGGTCCTTATAGTATTGATCAATTGGGCACAGATGTTATTCATTTGCTTGATCAATTGCATATCGATAAAGCGATCTTCTGTGGTATTTCAATGGGCGGCCTCACAGGTCAATGGCTTGCGATTCATCACCCAGAACGTTTTAATCACGTCATGGTATGTAATACCGCTGCAAAAATTGGTCAAGAACAGGCTTGGAATGAACGTGCCCAATTGGTTCGATCTACTGGTTTAGATGCGATTGCTTCAACTGCTGCATCACGCTGGTTTACAGAAGGTTTCATTGCAAACAATCCAGCCATTGTGACTGAACTTTCAAACAATTTAGCTGCTGGTAGCCCTGAAGGTTATGCGAGTTGCTGCGAAGCTTTATCAAAAGCAGATTTACGTACCGAATTAAAAAATATTAGCATTCCTGTACTTGTTGTTGCGGGTAGCAAAGACCCAGTGACGACTGTTTCAGATGGTCAATATATGGTTAACAATATCAAGAACAGTGCACTGTTTGAAATTGAAGCGTCACATATTTCAAATATTGAACAACCAGATGCCTTTAATGAAGCACTAAAACAATTTATAGCCGCTTAATGTAGATGAAACCGGACGAATGTTCCGGTTTTTTTTATTCTTATATTTGATTAATCAATTTCCTTACTTTTCGTGTTGATACATCAGCTTAACTGCATATCTTTTCAATTTTCTAGATTTTCTATTCGAAATATTTTCTATTTTATGCATTTCAATGTAATGCTTACTTCCTTTGGATAGATCATCCCCCTTTTGGGATTAAATTTTGAAATAAAAAAGTCCAGAACAGTATGTCTAGACTTTTTTACTTACAGCCTTTTTACTTAAAGCTCTTTTACTACGCGCTAAAGTGATGACTTTAAAAGAAAATTAAAATCAGTTCCTTTAAGGTGTGTTTAATGAGTTTTTGAAAATTTAATCTTTAGTTAAGTAGTCTTCAGTTGATATGACTTGAGCATAAGCAAATTCAAAAGCGGACATTATTGCTGCATGCACATGAGCAGCAGGCACTTTTATACCGTTAAATTCTAGATCTAAAGTAGCACAAGCATCATGGATAACTTTTACTTTATAACCATAATCAGATGCAGCTCGTACAACAGCATCTATGCACATATGGCTCATAGCACCAATGACGACTAAATCAGTCACTTCATTGGTATCTAAAATTTCTTTAAGATTTGTATTTAAGAACGCGTTGATCTGATTTTTAATGACCACAGGTTCATCTACTTGAGGCTGAACAGTTTCCTGAAATTCAATACCGTTTGAGCCCGATTCGAATATTGGTGATTCACCATTCGCAACATGTTGGACATGTATGACTGGAGTCGCTTCCTGACGGGCCTTAGCCATCACTTTCACTGCATTAGCAACAACCTGTTCAATATTTACCAAGGGTAATTTACCTGTAGGTAGATAT
>JAHLFF010000141.1 GCA_018883945.1 Candidatus Acinetobacter avistercoris | reverse complement strand
CACCTAAAGCACTTAAAGCGCCAGATGAGAAAACATTTAAATTGATCCATTCAATTTCTTCAGCAACAGACTCTTCTTTTTGTTGTTTTTCTTCTGCCAATTCTGGATTGTTCTTTTTTTCTTGTTGGTCGTCATACCATTTTTTAATAAAGAAAGGCATTAAAATTAATAAAGAGAAAGCAACAGGCACTAAACCAAAGAAAATCAATAAATCTTGTGTTGAAGGATCATGATTGGTATCACGCCAATACAAAACCACCACCGTAGAAACCAAGACAAATACGGTAATCAATACGCCTAGAATAATTTTAATCATGAAGCCACTCCAAGCAATGCATAACACGTTTCATGATTATCCTTCGGGGCGTCAGGCATTAAAAATGCACCCTGATTGAGTCCCATAAATTGAGTTGAACTTAAACAGATTGGATTTACTTCTTGTTTGTCTAAAATTAAACGTAAATCCACCATCAGTGTTGGACTACACCAACTTTGTAAAAGGCTTTTAAGTTTTTGACTGGCCTTTTGATTGGGTAAAAAATCGAGATATGCTTGTCGACTTAAAGGCCCAATTTGAATTTCGATTTTGCCATCAATTTGTTTAATGGTTTCGCCACAAAAAGTATTTACACCAAGCAGGCTGGGATTTGAACCACCCAATACCATTCGCTGATCATCAGCTAGCTTAAATTTTTCTTCAACAAATTCTTCAACAGTCACTTTATGCTTAAACACCGTTGTGAGCATTGTTTTCAGTGCGTGTGCAGTGTTGTTTTGCCCTTGCATTAAACCTGCGAATTCAGCAAAGTAATCATCCAATTCGCCTTGCTGATGTTGCTCACTTATATAGCCATTTAATGCATGTAAAATTTTTAAATAATGGTTTTCATCTTCAACTTCATAACGAACTGGCAAGTTATAGGTGATACACGAGTCGATGTATTGCGCAGTGAGCTTGTGATTAAACAACCCTAAGAATTTAAGCGACTCTTTTCTGTGTATGCGTGGTGCTTGTTTAACTTTATTGGTATAGCTATATGGCAATGCTCCCTGCATTCCCGTCAGACCCACCATCAAATTGGTCAATTCAATTCGGTCATTTTCAAGCTTTAAAGATTCAACTTCTGTTTTTGGAAAATTCAGCTCAAGTGAAGACTCAAACTGAAATTCATTCGCCCAATATTTCAACTCACGCTGATAAGGAACATGCCTAAGAATACGTGTACTCTGCACCAATTCAAAAGCCGTAGGAACTTTAAAGAGCTCATCAGTTACAGAAGCTTCTTGCCACCAACGTTCTGAACGCATTGATATAACTCCTGCTGAGAATGAACATCAAAAATAAGCAAATCGACAAAACTATTCATTTGAACTTTGAGATTAAACACATGACTCAACAACTGACTAAACACATATAAACTGTGTCCGCGGAAAACCTGTTCATCGATATGCAAAATCACTTTTACACCACGGACAAACATCGGAAAGGGTTTAGCTTCAACCAGTTTATGAGTTAACCCAAATTCAACCTTTTTAATTGCATCAATTAACAAATGATTTTCTTTTGTTTTAGGTAAATTATAAAGCTCAAGTAATTCCTTCACATGACTGACAGCATTGCCCTTCATTAAAGCCAATGTATTCAACGATAAGTGAGAAATGATTCTCCACTGCTCTTTTTGATTTTGCTCAAATTGATGCGGTAGCGTTGGACGCTTTAACACCAAAGCGCGTCGTGCCAAACTACTATCATTCAAATTCAATATATTATTCGATTGACTTAAAGCTTCATGCGGTAAGTTTCGATTCGAACATAATAATTTAGTACTGATAAAATCAGATTTGGTTTCGTAAGGTTTTAAGTGCTTAGAAATGATGGAATAGCCCGTTTCCACATATTTACTATGCAGTTGCGAGGGATTTAAAGCATAAAAAAATTGTACTTTTTCATCATGATAATGACTCATGGAAAAGAACGGTAAAATCGGATAAAAAACTTCATCCTGATTGTTCTTTTCACGAATCATTCCCATCTCAACGATTGAGTAGAATTGATAAAATTCAGGATGATGTGCATCAGTCAGCAGTGGATATTCTAATTGCTTATGATTAATTTTTTGTGGTTCAGCGCTCTTTTCAAATAAGTTCAAAGCGGGTGTACTGAATAATTTAAAGTTCGCTATATTCAGTTCAGAATAATTACGAATGGTCGCCTGATCATTCAAATTCAACTTAAAATGAATCTGAATTTCAAATTCAGAATGATTTTTGATTTTTCCAGCCAGTGCGCTGAGGTCTAAATTTAAGAAACTATATTTATCTGAAAAACAAAAGTATTCCATCAACAAACGATAAGCATGATGAGTGTGTTGATCAATCGGCAATAAGCTTTCATTTTCATCAAAACCCATGAGCTGAAAAGGGTTTTTAATATGATGAACTTGATTTTCAACTTTAATTGAAAACCCTGTACTCGATTTAAAAATCGAGTCTAAAACTTGCAAAGGAAAATTAGAAATTGCATCAAGATAAATTGGTAATTTTTCATGAATTAACCAATTCTGAGCTTGGTTAAAAATTTCAAAACCAATGACAAGCGTCGCATTTTGATTCAAATGCATATGTGCACTTGGATTGGTCTTAAAATTTAATTTATTCAGCGTAATTGGGAGGAGCTTCACATCTTGTGTGGTATTAAACTCACATTGCACACCTTTGAAACTACGAGATTTCAAGGTGGTATTTTTAGGAATAAGATGCGCTTCGGTGAGCTGTTTTATTTTATTTATATCTTCAAAACTGACAACAGTACATCCAGGGAAATGACGTAGATATTGAGGAAACATGACTTCGAATAAAGCACGCGTAAAGATGTCATAACTGTCAGCCAGTTTTTTATCCACTCGCGCTGCAATAAGAGAAAAAGCCTGAATTAACCGTTCTATATGAGGATCGTCAATTTGTTCTTGGTTTAACGACAGTCGCTGCGCTATTTTTGGATATTTTTGAGCGAACTCACGAGATTGCTGACCGAATTCTTGCAGCTGTTTCTCATAATACGGTAAAAGTTCTTCTATCACTGGATCCCCAATTTTTAAGATCTTGCAGAAATTACGTACTGTTGCGTTGTTGGTTTTAAAAGTGCATCAAATACAACAGGTTCATACAAAGGATGAATGTTTAAATAGGCTTGAATACTCAAGCATAATGAACCCATGTTATGGCCATCTAATAGCATCTCAACTTTAATTTGTGTCAGACGCGGTTCATGTGCTGTGATAGATTGTTCAATCGATTGGCAAATTTTATCGCGATCACTCGGATTCGCTGTTGAAAGTCCAACGAAATCAATAATTCCAAACTGTAAAATAGACTTCTTAACCAATGGAAAGTCATCGATTAATTCAACTTTTGCCATTCTGCTATTCAATAAATCTTCTAAATCATAAGCCACAGATTCTCGTAGCTCTTGTATAGATAAGCCTTTGAGATTTTCTTCTTTTTCTGGAATCAACCGATCAAACAATGTTGATCTAAAACCAAATGGATATAAGTGATCTAAATTCATACTGTATAGAACATCAACAATGAGAGCATCAATAATGAGAAATAGAGGCTAACATGACGTTAGCCCCTACTTTGAACAACAGTCTAAAATTACGCAGCGTAAGATGCAGTATTGTTAGAAAGTGACCATTTCTTCGTAACAGCACCTTTCGCAGTACCGTTAATATCTTGTTGGTTATAAGTCCA
>JAHLFF010000140.1 GCA_018883945.1 Candidatus Acinetobacter avistercoris | reverse complement strand
GTGCTTTCCATTTAGATGTGCAAGGTGGTATTGAAATCACAGCCAGTCACAACCCAATGGATTATAACGGCCTAAAACTCGTCCGTGAAAATGCTCGTCCGATTGGCGCGGACTCTGGTTTAAATGAGATTAAAGCATTAGCTGAATCTGAAAATTTCAATCCTGTTGAAATAAAAGGTACAACGCAATCCTACAATATCGTGCCTGAATTTATTGATCACCTCATGAGCTATATTCAGCCAGAAAACATTCGTCCACTAAAATTAGTCATGAATGCTGGAAATGGTGCTGCGGGTCATATTATCGATGCGATTGAAGCGAAATTTAAACAACTGAACATTCCTGTTGAGTTCATTAAGATCAATAATGAACCTGATGGTAATTTTCCAAATGGTATTCCCAATCCCATTCTAATTGAAAACCGTGCCAGCACCAGTGAAGCTGTGATCCAACATCAGGCCGATATGGGGATTGCTTGGGATGGTGACTTTGACCGTTGCTTCTTATTCGATGAAAAAGGTCAATTCATTGAAGGGTATTATATTGTCGGGTTATTGGCTCAGGCCTTTTTGCTCAAACAAGCTGGTGAAAAAATTGTGCATGATCCACGCTTAGTGTGGAATACTTTGGACATCGTGGAGCAATATAAAGGAACGACGGTTCAATCCAAGTCTGGACATTCCTTTATTAAAGACAAGATGCGTGAACACAATGCTGTTTATGGTGGCGAAATGAGTGCGCATCATTATTTCCGTGATTTTGCTTATTGTGATAGCGGCATGATTCCATGGTTACTGGCTATTTCTGTGTTGTCTGATACCAAACAAACACTTTCAAGTCTCGTTGAAGGTATGATTACCAAATTCCCATGTAGCGGCGAAATCAACTTTAAAGTTACCGATACTCAAGTGACCATCCAAAAAATCTTTGATTACTTTACTGAACAAAATCCAGCGATTGATTATACAGATGGCGTAAGTCTCGATTTTAATACATGGCGTTTAAATGTTCGTGCTTCTAACACCGAACCACTTCTTCGGTTAAACATTGAAAGTCGTTTGGATAAAAATCCAAAACCAATGCAAGATTATGTCGATGAACTTACCCAATTGATTCAAGGTTAATTTTCAGACCAAATCATTTATCTCAATAAAAAAGGAGGTGCATATCGCTCCTCCTCTTTGTCTCTATTCGATTTTATTAGCAATTTAAGCTTATTTGAAAATCTACTCTAAGATTAAACCGAATATCCGTTTGGATTTTTCTTTTGCCAATTCCAGCTGTCTGCAAGCATATCTTCCAATTGATATTGTGGCTTCCAACCCAGCTCTGCAACTGCACGTGAATTGTCTGAATAGAAACTTGGCAGATCCCCTTCTCGACGTAAAGCAAATTCTGTTTTGATCTGAACTTGATTGACATATTCAAAGGTTTTTTTAATTTGCAATACAGAAATAGGCTGACCTGTTCCAATATTCCAAGCACGACATCCTTGATGTTTTAAACGATTATTCAAGGCACACAAATGTGCATCAGCCAAATCAACAACGTGGATAAAATCGCGCTCACAGGTACCATCTTGCGTTGGATAATCATTACCGAAAATTGCAAGTTTTTCACGACGCCCAACAGCCACTTGTGTTACAAAAGGCATAAGATTATTTGGAATACCTTGCGGATCTTCACCAATACGTCCACTTTTATGTGCACCGACTGGATTGAAATAGCGTAACAAAGCAATCGCCCAACGTGCATCAGCTTGAGCCGTTTTTTCTAACATTTGCTCTACAACTAATTTAGTATAGCCATAATTATTGGTTGGCATACCTAAAACCATATCCTCTTGATATGGAGATAGATTTTTTTCACCATAAACTGTTGCTGACGAACTAAACACCAGTTTAAAGACGTTTGCACGCTCCATTGCTTGAACCAAGCTAATTGAACCTGCAATATTATTATCAAAATAAGTGAGCGGAATTTGCTGACTTTCACCCACAGCCTTTAAACCTGCGAAATGAATCACCGCATCAATTTGATGTTGAGCAAATGCTTGATCTAAGGCTTGTGCATCACGAATATCACCTTCAATAAAGCTGAGGGATTTGCCCGTTAATTCTTCAACACGTACCAATGATTCATTTGAACTATTCGATAGATTATCAAAGACAATAACATCATGACCTGTAGACAATAATTCTACACATGTATGTGAACCAATATAGCCCGCACCGCCTGTGACTAATATTGTAGCCATGGAACACCCCTTAATTTTCACCTAAAAGAATCTGAATCAAACCGCGTGTAGATTCATCCAATTGACTTAAATCTTGTTGCGTTCCGTTTAAAATCGGAAGAATTTGATTGGCAATTTCCTTGCCCTTTTCAACACCCCATTGATCAAAGGGATTAATATTCCAAATCACCGACTGAACAAATACCTTGTGCTCATACAACGCTATCAGCATACCCAAACTAAAAGGACATAGCTCATTCAGCAAAATAGTGGTGCTTGGTTGATTCCCAGCATACTGTTTGTATAACGGTAAATCGTCCAGTTCATTTTGATTTAAAGCTTGGTTACCAAAGGCCAAAAGTCGTGATTGCGCCAAGCAGTTTGATAATGCCAAATGATGCTGCTCAACTAATGCTTCAGCACTTTCAGCATAGGTGAACTGATTCGCATTATAGCGCTGTACAGGTGCAATAAAATCACAACTGACCGAATGCGTACCTTGATGCAATAACTGATAAAAAGCATGTTGCGCATTGGGTCCGACTTCACCCCAAACAATTGGACAGGTTTCTAAATCTACGCGCTGATTGTCTCGCTGAATGGATTTGCCATTCGATTCCATTTCCAACTGTTGCAAATAGGATGCAAAATATTTAAGTCGACCATCATATGGAAGAACTGCATGTGTTTGAATATTGAGGAAGTTATTATTCCAAATACCCAAAAGTCCCATCATCACTGGAATATTTTTAGCCAATGGCGCTGTTTGAAAGTGCTGATCTATCGCATGTGCACCTGCGAGAAGATGTTTAAAACCCTCTACACCAATGTTTAATGCAATAGGCAGACCAATGCATGACCATAATGAATAACGCCCACCGACCCAATCCCAAAGCAAAAATTGATTCTCAGGTGCAATCCCCCATTCTGTCATCTTTTCTGGTTTAGTCGATACACCAATGAAATGATGTTTGACCATATGGCGATGATCATCAAGCGATTTTTCTAACCATTGACGTACTGTTTGCGCATTGGACAACGTATCAATTGTGCCAAATGACTTTGATGAAATAATAAAGACCGTGGTCTCAGGACGTAATTGATGAAGCAAGTCAGATAATTGACTGCCATCCATAGTCGAAACAAAATGAACATTGAGAGGCCTCGTGGTCGCCACTTTATAATCAGACAAAGCATGACTGACCATTAATGGGCCTAAATCTGAGCCACCCACACCAATATTCACTACATCTTGAATGACTTCACCCGTACAACCACGATACTGTCCCGCATGAATTTGATTGACCAACTCATACATACGATCAAGCTGTAAATGAATCTGCGAATTAATTTCGGGATGAGTTGTATCATCTACAGGCAAACGTAACACCCAATGCATAGCCGCACGTTGTTCGGTATAGTTAATTTCTTCAGTTGAAAAAAAACGTTTAATCCAATTGTCCAAATTTTTTGATTCAGCTAACTCAATCAAAGCCTCAACCACAGGCTGATCAATACGATGCTTACTAAAATCAAAAACCAGTTGCTCAAAATGCAGAGCATAGTGTTTAAAACGTTCAGAATCTTGAGCAAAGAGTTGGTTTAAATGCTGCTCTTTCTTCACAGCAGCCAAAGCATTTAAATCTTGAGTCAAATCTACTGATTTTAATTGCACACCATCTAATACAACATCATTCATGAGCGACCCACTCCTTGATATGCGAATCCTTGTTCTTTCACATATTCGGGATCAAAAATATTTCGACCATCTAAGATTAATGGATGTTGCATATTATTGAATAAAGTACTGAAGTCTGGGCTCCAATACTGTTTCCATGCCGTCATGAGGCATAGCGCATCCGTACCTTCAGTCGCTTGATATTGATCTTCAAACAAAATCAAATCATCACGACCTCCGTATCTTTTCGCAATTTGCTCTAAAGCTTCTGGGTCATGTAAATGAACCACCACACCTTGCGCCCATAAAGCACTGAGCATGACATGGATCGACGCATTTTGAATACTTGAGGTATTTTCTTTAAATGATGCACCCCAAATGGCAATTTTTTTGCCTTTGAGTTCGCCTTGGAAATAATTCCACAATTTTCTAAATAAAATTTCTTTTTGTTGTTCGTTAATATTCCACACTTGTTCCAATAAACGGCTCTTTACCCCCGTCTCTGAAACTGTATTCGACAGCGTTAAAATATCATGTGAGAAATTTTCACCACCAAAACCTACACCTGGCAAAAGGTACGATGAGCCGATACGACTGTCTGAAGCAAGCCCTTGCTGAACATTCGAAATATCAATACCTAGTTTTTCGGAAACCAAGGCCAAATCGTTCATATAGCTTATGCGCGTCGCCAACATGCCAGAAATACTCAGTTTAGTGAATTCGGCATCTAAAATGGGCATGAATAAATACTGATGTTTCGCAGAAAAAAGAGGTCTAAACACTTCTTGAATGAGCTTAGCCGTTTGATTATTTTCAATACCAAAAATAATCTTTTGCATTTGGGTCACACTATTCAGTGCATTTCCTTCCTGAATATTATCTGGAAGATAGGCCCAAAGATCATCTGGAGCACTGTGTTCTGCCAAGCGCTTAGTGCCATTTAAACCAAAGGTTGACCCACTAATAAATAATTTCGGATGTTGGTATGGAATTTGACTAATTTTTTGGATGATGTTTTTTGCACGCTCATACTCAGTTGAAGCTAAGCACATGAAATACACATCATGATCAAAATTTAATTCTGAAAACTTTTGCAGTTTTAAAAAACCTTTCTGCATCTGCTTTTGAATCAATTGATTCACATTGTTGTCTTGGTATTGAGTTGTGCATTGCGTCCTGCTCTCAAATTCATTTAAACACCAAAACACCTGATGCCCATATTCTGCAAACAAACCAGCAAACACTGCTGCCTGCAGTGTTGTGCCGAAAATATTGATTTTCATGTCATACCATTTTGTTATTAGAGGTCAAGGTCTTTGATGAGCTGTTTAAATTCCTTACCTAATTTAGGATGCTCAACACCGTAGTGCAACACAGCTTTGAGATAGCCAATTTTGCTACCACAGTCAAATGTTTGACCTTTCATACGGTAAGCTTCCACAGTTTGTGTTTTTTGTAACATTGCAATGGCATCGGTCAATTGAATCTCATTTCCTGCACCACGTGGTGTTTGTTCAAGAATTTTCATAATTTCTGCAGGTAAAACATAGCGACCGACAACTGAAAGATTCGATGGAGCTGTACCTATTGCTGGTTTTTCAACGATTCCTTGCATCAGAATGCTTTGACCTTCTTCAGGCGTATGTGCTACATCCACAATGCCGTATTGATCAACCATATGATCAGGCACAGCCTCAACCATAATTTGTGAAGCATTCGATGCGTTAAAGCGCTCAATCATTAAAGATAAATCATTTTTTTCAGCATCGTCTTTAACCAATACATCTGGTAATAAAACCACAAAAGGTTCATAACCCACGATATCTTTAGCGCAGAGTACTGCATGTCCTAGCCCTAAAGGCTGAGGTTGACGTACGCTCACAACACTTACATTCGAAGGTAAAATATCTGTAATTTCTTGCAGTAAATCAAACTTCTTTTTAATTTCCAATGTCGTTTCAAGTTCAAAATTACGATCAAAATAATTTTCAATTGAAGCTTTAGATGAGTGTGTCACTAAGATGATTTGTTCTATACCTGCTGCAACGGCTTCTCTAACGACATACTCAATTGCAGGACGGTCAACCACTGTGACCATTTCTTTAGGAATAGACTTACTGGCTGGTAAAAAACGTGTGCCCAAACCAGCAACAGGGAGAATGGCTTTTTTGATCATAATGACACTATATTAGATAAGTTAATTTAGGAATTTGAAGATGAATTTGATTCAGTGGCATCTACATTATTTTGAGAAGAAAAACGACTCGCACCGACGGCTTGATCAGGTGCATTAATACCTTCTTTATTCAACATAACCTTAACCGTTTTAAACATAATTTTAAAGTCTAGCCAGGTATTATGAGTTTCAACATACTTAACATCTAGTTCAAATTTCTCTTCCCAAGACAAATTATTACGACCACTTACCTGCGCCAAACCAGTCATACCAGGCCTAACTTCATGACGTCGCATTTGATGAGGTGTGTAATGTTCCATAAACTCAGGCATTTGAGGTCTTGGCCCAACAATGCTCATTTCACCTCTAAGGACATTGATCAATTGTGGCATTTCATCGAGTGTGGTTGAGCGTAGCTTTTTCCCAAAAGGTGTAATTCTGGCTTCATCTGGGAGAGGATAACCATTTTTATCAAAAGCATCTTTCATCGAACGAAATTTAATCATTCTAAAGATTTTACCTTCTTTACCTGGACGCTTTTGAACAAAAAATATAGGTGACCCCAGATTATTTTTAACCTTAAATGCTATAAAAGCGAAAATGGGCGAAAGTATTATCAATGCAGTTATCGCAATAATGATATCTAAGATCCTTTTCATAATTGCACCTTTTAACCCCTTATCTCATCAACAACTTGAAATATTTTTCTCATTGCAACAGCTTCTGAAAAATTCTCTATTAAAACTTGTCTTGGCGAATTCTTGAAATATGGTGAATGATTAATATTAGAGTATTCTTGTTTAATCTCAATTAAAGTTTGAAGCAGTTTTTGTGAATCTCCAGCAGGGACAACCCAACCTATTTTATGCTTTTTGACCATTAAAGCGACTTCTGAATTTTCATCCATGATCGCTAAAATTGGCTTATCCGCAGCCATAGCATAATAAGCTTTACTGGGTACCCCTAAACCATACATCCCTTCTGCAAGAGTCACAATTGAAATATCACATGCATTTAATCCATTTGACTTTTCTAATGGATCAATAGGACCGATATATTTAAGTTTAGGGTCGTTAAGCTTCAACAAAGTATCATTAAGTTCATTTTTGTACGCCCCATCTCCAATAAATAGCATATATGGTCTTTGATCTGCTTCCATCATACTCAATGCATCAGTAATGTTATGGATGCCTTGAACACGCCCAATATTTCCAAAGAAACTTAATACGGGTTGGCTATTTTGCCAGTTTAAATTCTTTAAAATATCGTTATCAAACTTAGACTGAAGAAGAATATCATCATGATCAATCCAATTCTGAATAACAATTGAATCAAATTTCCCTACTTTTGAATCAATTAATATTTTCATATCTTGACCAATGACAATTCTTTTCTCTGCTGCCCCATAAAAAACATCAAAAAATTTTTTCAAAATCTTAAATATATAGTTATTTTCTTTCAATACCTTAGCAGCAATTAAATTTTCAGGAAAAACATCATGGACCAATAAAATCCATTTGAATTTTTTTATTTTCTTTGCGAAAAAAATAACTGGCAATAAAAGGATAGGCGTCGTTCCCGAAAAAACAACGTCTCCCTTTTTTACATTGAGTAATATCTTCAACAAAAAGCGTAAAGATATGATTAACTCAAATAAAAACCGCTGGATAATTTTTTTTTTGTTGAGGCTAACATCATCAACAAGAATAGCATTCTCAATGGTTAATTTACTGTCTTTTTTTACAATAAGCTTAACATTATCGCCATATTGAGCTTTCAAGTTTGAATGTAATTTATCGAATAAATACCCCGTCGTATTTTGTTCCGGGAGAATATATTCTGAAATTAGAAAAATTTTTTTCATGTTACCCCCTTTTTTTCAGTATTTTTTCCAAACGATGCGATTGACGTAATCTGTATAACTTAAAATAATACGCGCAATCTTTTCACTTACATTTGGCATACTGTAATCGGCAACTAAGCGCAACAACCTTTCCTCACCCCTCGGTTGATGTTCTAAAATATCTAAACCTTGCAAGATTCGATCCGCAGTCAATCCCACCATCATTA
>JAHLFF010000139.1 GCA_018883945.1 Candidatus Acinetobacter avistercoris | reverse complement strand
ACATGGATAAAATATTTGGATTCATAAATTGGTACATTTTCAATTGGAATAGTCCTGCAACCAAGCCTCCTGCTCCTCCGCCAATCATGACGTACCACAGCAGATTTTTTAGAATGAGTTCCCCACCATAGATAATGGGTTGGGTAACACCCAACAGCGCCAATAAGCCACTCACACCGCTGTAAACTCGGTACGTCTTCTTCCGGCTTTTTAACATTAAGGCCAAAGCAACCCCGACATGAGCCGCATTCGAAATTAACATGCCCGGCCCCAGTAAACTGTCATAACCACGTGTGACCAACGATTGATTTACTGCTTCAAAGAAAGAATAATGCGTTCCCGTCACAACAAACAAAGGGCCAAAAGCACCCATCAATAACGTAGACAAAAACGGTACTTGTTCAGCGATGATAATAAAGATAGCAACCAAAACGTGACTGGCTATGGCCATCAAAGGTAACAGAACGACGATTCCAAAAATTAAACCCGTGCCCATCAAGATAAAAGGCTGGAGCATGGGCCGCATACGAGGAGCCACACGTTGGACGAGATAATGATCAATGTAAGCTAAAAACGGAACCAAAACTAAAACAGGCAGAATCGTATTGTATTGATGATTATTAATGAGTGGGAAATTTAAGACTTGCTCCAACATCCGGGTCGAGACGAATTCACTTACAGCCGGCTGCAACATCATACCAGTAATCGCGGCAGCAATGTAGGGATTCGTTTGGTAATACTTCGCACTTGAGAATGCTATCAAAACAGGCAGAATCATAAAGACAAGCGTAAAGATAGTCGATAATGTCGTCGAAGTTTCGGTGACAGACTCGAACATTGAGAATGACAAGAATAGGACGACAATGGCTTGAATAATTCCACCGGCCATAATAGTTGAGAGCAGTGGCAACAGAAAGTTACGCAGATGAACAAATAATTGAAACGGTGCTTCGCTCACTTCTTCTTGCCCTGTTTCCGAGAGACGTAACCCTGTCAGCAAGTGGCGCGCAGATTTATCCGTGGTTAAAATACTGACACTTGTCTTTCCCAAAATAACTTCTGCAACAAACGGATCAGACGCAATACGATCAATTTCAACGTATTCCAAATGAGCAACCTGGATGACCAATAGCTGTTTACCCGCTTCCATTCCAACAATATTAGTGACACCGCCTAAATTCGCAGCCAGTTTATTAGCGCGTGCCTGGAGTTGCATGCTAGTCCCTCCTTCCACTCTATTTCGCCTATAATATAACATTTTTGACCAAAAAAAGACACCGACAATCATTTAAAATGGACCCTATAGAATGGACACTGAAAAAAGTGCCCTCTATAGGGTTCATTTTTGTATACTAATACAAAGACAAATATATCAATGCTTGAAGGGGCATCGCGATGATAACCCAGTTTATTAAATCAGTCAAAAGCCGCTATCGCTCCTTCTTTTGACAGATTTCACAAACTAGGTAACGCTAGTCGCCAAGTCCATCAAGCCCACAATCCACATCAATTGCACTTCGTGCAGAAGGGAGTCGACGAATGTCGAAATTAACTTTTACAACGGAACAAATCAAAATTTTGAAGACAAACCCATATGTAAAAAATGCATCTGAGAAAAGCATTACTTATTCCGACGAATTCAAACGTCACTTTGTTTCGGAATCATTAAACTCAAAAACTGCTAAGCAAATATTTATTGATGCAGGGTTTAATCCGGAAATAATTGGTGAAAGCAGAATAAAAGCATTCGCTAAGAAATGGCGAAAAAGATATCGCGACAATGGCGTCTTGGCATTGGAAGACACTCGAAAGAATTTTTCAGGCAGACCTCGAAATACAGAATTAACGCCCGAACAACAAATTGAAAAGTTACAAGCTAAAATTTCATTATTAGAACAGGAAAATGAATTGTTAAAAAAATCAGAATGGAGCGAAAGGAGGCTAGAAAACTACGAAAATACTAGTGAAATCTTCGCAAGAATCCATGGGATGAAAACCGATGGTTCATATACAGGAACCATCATTGATGCATGTGAGGTATTGGGCGTTTCCCGTTCAGGTTACTACAATTATATAAAAGGTTCAGGCAGCAGAAAGGCACGTGAAGCGGAAGATCAAGCATGGAGAATTCAAATTGAAGAAGCGTATAACTACCGAGGTTACAAGAAAGGTTCTCGAAGCATTGTCATGTACTTTGAGAACACGTTGGGAATTACTGTCAATCGTAAGAAAGTGCAGCGTTTGATGAGGAAATTTGAAATCTTCTGCCCCATTCGTCAAGCGAATCCCTATAAGAGAATGGCGAAGGCTACCAAAGAACATAGTACAGTTGAGAACAAGTTGAAACGTCAATTTGATCAAGGAGTAGCCAAAAAAGTTCTATTAACAGACATCACTTATTTACCTGGAGCTGATGGGTTTATAGGTTATTTGTCAACCGTCAAAGATGGTGCAACAAAAGAGATTTTAGCTCACTATGTGACCGATAACCTGAAACTTGATATTTCTCTAAACACCATTGATTTATTGGTGAGCGCCCACGGTGCAACGATTCATGAAGATGCCTTTATCCACTCAGATCAAGGCGTCCATTACACTAGTCCTAAATTTCATAAGAAATTGGCTAATAATCATTTAGGGCAGTCTATGTCAAGAAGGGGGAACTGTTGGGATAATGCCCCACAGGAGTCGTTCTTTGGACATTTGAAGGATGAAATAAATTATAAAGATTGTGAAAATCTGGAAGAGTTACGAGCAATAGTAGATGATTACATTGACTATTACAACAATCAGCGCGGACAGTGGAATCTAAAAAAATTGCCCCCTGTACGTTACAGGGAGCAGGTTTTATTGAGTGCTGCATAAAGTCTCTTTTTTTGAATGTCCTTGACATTGGGTCCACATTAAAGAGTTAAGGGGTGCTTTAATGAACAAGCCTATTATTGAAAGTTTAATGCTTAAGGAGAAAGGAGTTATAGAGGGCCAATTGCATTTCATTAAAATAATCTTTCCAAATTAAAAAGACACCTTGCCAGAAGTTGGAAGGTGTCTTTTACTGTTTGATTGGATAGAAGCTGATTCTTGTATATAACTAGCGCAGAAAAATATAGAGTACACTAAAATACTACTTTATCACTAATACGACAACTGGTTTTCGATTTAAAAATCCTTAATTGCATCTGTCATAATTTTAATAAAATGTTTTTTCTCTGGCGCTTCTTGAACACAATATAAAACTAACGAGTTTCTCACATAACTAGCATTATCACGTAAAAGTTTTGAGTTTAACGGGAAGCCTTTAGCATTTGCAAATAAGCCCGCAAAACGGATCACTGTGCGGGTATTTCCTTCTCTAAAAGGATGAATGAACCATAGTCGAGCAATCAAATCAACAAATAGTGGAATTATATCTTCTACACTGATTTCAAACCATTCAATTTGATTCAACTCATCAATAATCAATTCGGCTTGGGATTGTATTGAAGACACATCTCCATAATTTAAAGATATACCACCTAAAACCACTTCTTCTTTGTAAATAGGTATTGTCCTTATTTTCCCAGCCCATTCGTACAAATCACCAAAAATATAGTTGTGAACAGCAAGGAATGTTTCATATGTAAGTGTTTTATTTTCTAACCACGCATCAATATCCAATAATTTTAAATATGTAATATCTGATTCAGCTTTTTCTAAAAGGCTTTTATCGGTTATTCCTAGTCTATTTTGTAAAATATCCGTATTTGGAATTAATTATGGATCAAGCATTTTTCAAGCCCATCTCACGGTATTTTTCAATAACAATTTCTAATGCATCGGCAATCTCAATATTGCCTGCCACATACTCTTCTACTAAATTCATAGTATCACTTGAGGGCGCTGCAGCATCTAAGGTTGAATAACTCAATGCAACATTACGGAGCTTTTCACGTTCGATTTTAGTCGTATTTTTAACTGAATATTTATAATTAGACATTCTTTAACAACTCCTCTTATAATACTTTATAAGTATTATACCATATTTGTATGGGTCAACCTCTTGGATCTCGGTTTAAACAATAAATTCTCCTATCCTTCACTAATATGAAAGATAGGAGAATTATATTTACGCTAAAAATTGTGCTTCATATAATCGGCGGTAAACACCGTCTTGGGTAATTAATTCCTCATGAGTTCCTTGCTCTGCAATACCGTGATCGCTAACCACGACAATACGTGTCGCATGCTTAATCGTTGCGAGACGGTGGGCGATAATCAGCGTGGTTCGGCCTTCTGCCAAGGAATCAAGTGATTCTTGAATGACTTGTTCTGTCTCCGTATCCAAAGCAGACGTTGCTTCGTCCAGGATTAAAATCGGCGGGTTCTTCAAGAACATACGGGCAATGGAGAGTCGTTGTTTTTGACCGCCTGACAATTTGACCCCGCGCTCACCAATAATCGTGTCCAAACCTTCCGGCATACTCCGAATCACATGCTCCAAGTTGGCCATAATCGCGGCTTGCTTAATTTCCTCTTCCGTAGCATCCAACTTCCCATAGCGAATATTCTCACGAATGGTTCCTGGGAATAGGTACACATCTTGTTGAACGACCCCGATTTGATTACGCAATGAATGCATAGTCATATCTTTAATCGCCATGCCATCAATCGAAATTGTTCCCTCGGTTGCTTCATAGAAACGCGGGAGAAGGTTACAAATCGTCGTTTTCCCCCCGCCACTCGGTCCGACAAAGGCAACTGTTTCACCTGCTTTGATTGACAGATTAACGTTTTCTAAAACGGGTGTGGCATTATCATATGAGAACGAAACAGCGTCATATACGATATTCCCATCCAAATGTGTCACATCTACCGCGCCCGGTTTGTCGGTAATTTCCAATTCACGATCCATTTCTTCTATAAAGCGTTTGAAGCCCGCAATCCCTTTCGGATACTGCTCAATCATATTATTTACTTTTTCAATTGGGCGGACAAAGATGTTGGATAGAAGAATAAATCCGACAAAATCTCCGTAACTCAATTCACCTTGAAGCGTGAAATACGATCCAAAGAACAAAGCAAATAAGTTAATCAATCGAATCATGAGATAGTTATAGGACGAACTGATTCCCATCGTTTTGTAAAAAGTGAGACGTGCCTGACGGTACAATTTGTTCAATCCTTTGAAACGTTCCGATTCGTGCGCTTCGTTTGCGAAGGCTTGAACAACCCGAACACCACTCACTGTCGCTTCAATACCAGCATTGAATTCACCTAGATTTTCAAAAATACGCGTGTTAACAGCTGTCATTTTCTTATTGAAGAAAGACACAGCGAACATGATAAAGGGAATAAGGACAATTGTGGCAATCGCCAACGTCGTATGCACACGCAACATCAGTAGAAAAGCCCCAACCAATGTAATCAGTGTAATGA
>JAHLFF010000138.1 GCA_018883945.1 Candidatus Acinetobacter avistercoris | reverse complement strand
TTGTCCAGAGCGCAAAATGAATCCTATAACTTTTCAGAAATTAGAAAAAATGAATAAATACTGCAAGGCTTGTGTTAAAGCTTATGCACTTTTGACTTTATTGAGTCTGGTGACTTTTTTCATCTATTTTTTTAATCATTTCACCTTAGACGTTCTATTTACAGACCCGAACACTTTATTTCCGGCAATCAAAATAGAAGCGTTAGCACTGGGGATCATGCACATTGTCTATTCTTTCTTTTTTAAATATATCGATAAAAAACTTCAAATATTCGGCTTAGATTCCAATCATCTGAATGAATACATCCAGCGGAATCAGGCATTTTTCCAAAAGTATTAAGATATGACTTATCCAGTAGAGTTCATATCTTGTAATGTCTCAAAGACAAGTCTCTCAATGCCTGAGCGTGCTTTATCAGGGTCTGGATCTAACCAGGATAGCGACGGAAATTCGGCACAGAGTCCAACAAATTCTCCGTCTTGGGCAGACCACGTCACACTATATGAATAGCGTGCTTCAATCTTAAAATTGAAAAAATCCTTCATATATTTTGCTGCATCTTTGGTCTCAGCTCTCAAATCATCAATTTCTTCACGGCTGAGATAATAATCCTCTGGGTATTTCGGCATAGTTCACCTTCAGTCTTTAGTTTTTTGCTTATTCTGTTTGTTCAAATAGATCTGATCTGCATTTCTACAAGCCATTTCAAACTCTTTAATGCTCATTGCCTTTTTCTTGGTAAATCGGACATAGTGCAGATGGTCCGTGAAATACTTCTTATTCAGCTTCTTATGATCAGGCTGCATCTGATTCAATAACTTTCGAACCCTTGCCTGTATTGAACCAATTTGAAATCGAGTCCCATGAAAATTCCCATGTGCCATCAAGCGTGCGCTGGCTTCTGCAAATTTCTCTATACTTTCTGGCGTAGTTTGGATCTTGTTTAATCTCTTTTCAAACTCACGTTTAGATCCATCTAAGAACTCCTGTGACAGATACCATGTGAACCGGACATTCTTAGTGGAATAACGCTGAAAGAATTCTAAATGCTTTTTTCGAACCAAACGTAAGACCCGGGTAAGTTCTTTTAGCCTATCGTTGTAACTCTCATCATTTTCAAATTTAACCCCAAACCCCAATAGAAACTGAGTCACAGACGCCTGATTCCAACGATTGTGCTCATTGTCTAAAAAAACAAAAGCAAACTTTCGATATAAACTCTTAAATCGTCGTTCTTCCGAAGCATCAAAGGGCTTAAAGATTCGATAGATAAACTTTTTGTTGCTATCAATGACCTTCACACGTTTTGCATGTGTATTAAAAATGACACCATAATGCTCAGGGAAATAATATCCCTTCGCAAATTCAGTTTTCAGATCAGAAAATTCAATATATTGACCTAATACATAGGGACCAAAGCGTAGCAGTTTTTCTTTTTTAGTCGTCAAAATACTATTCAACTTTTGCTTGCGTAGCATGCTCGAATTCTTAGCGAGTATTTCGTGTAGCGTCAGCTTGCTTCTTCGTGCTTCTCGATAACCAGTGCTAAATAACCAGAACTGGAACACCTCACTTTTTGCCGGATCATAATTGATCACAAGACTCCAGACCGGCTCCCCGTAGTCTGATTTTTTCTTACGCTCTTGCTCACCGAGATCAAGGCCATATTCCAAAATGAGCTTCGGAATCAGGCTTTGAAACTTCGAAAAAGGCACAACATCAGAAAACCAGAACTTTGCTTTTCCATTGGAAACGCATTGCATGATACTGAGAAGACAGTCAGTTTTTGTTGTTGTGTAGTAGATCATAAATCAACCAAAACCTGCGTTTTTTGCGGAAAGCATAAAAGTCTATCTTTTATTTTAAAGAATCACAAAACCATTTTTCACTAAAAATGGTTTTTTTTTAAGCGAAGATGGGTTTTCTGTAAATAAGAGTTCCTGTGGACCCGAGCGAACAGTTGTTTTTGGGATTGTTGTGGCTTATTCTGTGCCTGCCAAATATGAATTTTTTGGGATCGATGTGATTCGTATCTGTCCCGAATTTTTCTAAACCCTTGTCGTTGCGGTTTTATGTGTATACGTCAGCCAACGTATACTAAAACTCGCAAAGCTGCGTGCGTGAGAAATCTAGCTGGCGCGGCTATGACGGGCACTAGGTGGTGAAATTCCGCTTATTGACCCAATTCAGACCGGCATCTTTATTTTGAATAGTGCATAACTATTTCAGCTTAAGATGCTAAGTGTTGGGCGACATAGAAACGGGAATCTAGGTGACTAGATCAAACCCTGTCTAATGGAGAGTGTGAGTAACTTCAAGGATTGAGAGTTGCGTTAATAACACCTATTTCATGCTGCAATTTTTACGAAGGGCATGATGTATGGCGCACAGGTGGGCTGCTGAGAATATCGCGAGGTATTAGAGGACATGAGGAGAAATCTGGATTGTTCTGGTACTCAAGGATTGACTTGAATAACCTGTCGAGATGACATTTCAAGTTGGTTGGTGAGATCGCTGGATAGCTCAAGCCTGTAACGGTGACACGTAGAACGTTATGTCACTAAAAAATTAAGACTGCACTGATTAAGTTCATTGCGGTCTTTTTTATTTTTTAGCGATTCAAACATAGCGAAGATGTTGCTTTGCGTAGATCAAGTGCTTTACCCACAATGAAGTCGAATAACGGTGAATAATACGGGTTTTTGGAACTCTTACCGTAAAAAACTGGAAGACTGTTATTTTCCGGAGTGGATAGGCGTACTGATCGTTGATCAAGTCGATAACCGATAGAAATCAACAAAGACCATTATGACTAATATGGGAATCTCTCAAGTCGATGATTATACGAGGTGGCTCCTTGATATAGACTGTTCAAAACGAAAACCTGCCTTGAGTGGGGAATAAGATTTGATTAATGAGAGAGGGAGAATTGTTGAGTAGATTCTATGTTTATATCTGGTTTTTTATTAAGTCATTTATTTATATAGATACAATCATTTCGAGCGAATAAAAACGTAAGCGGTGATGAAGCGAAAGACAATGCGGGAGATATTTAAAACCAATGACAAGGGTTTTTAAGCGAGGTGTGGCAACCTCAGTATCTATGAAATGATACAAACTTTTTTGGCGTGGAAGAAAATCAAAATAATTGTTTCAATTATTAACGTGGCTGTTAGTAGTTGTGATATTTGATGATTATTCAGTAAGAAACATTAACGGTGGCTCCGTTGTTGGTTCACGCCAACCAAATATCTTAGTTATTAATCCGAATTTTAAATTAACTTTAAAGTTCTATTAATCGCTACTAGCTGTTTTTTTTAGTGGAGATGTTATTAAGCAGTAAAGTTGTTTTACTAGCGGAATAGTGTTTTAGCGGAGATGTATTCTTTATGCATTTTTATCTAGCGGTCCTTATGTGGCTAAGCGAAGATGATGAAAAGTAAAGATTGAATACTAGCGAACCTATACTTAGCGGAGATGGAGAGCAGCTTGCTTTGTAACTAGCGGAAAAATGGTATTAGAAAGTCGTAGTTGTGGAACTAAAACACAATCGAAGTCTGTATCAAACTTAGTGGAGATGACAGTCGGGCATAAGCTGTCTGAGCGGTTTGAGATTCGCTTCCTTTGCCAAGCAAAGAAAATGTCACAAGTTGATAACTGTGAAAGCGTACCAATACGTTTTATTGGCGTTAGGCGGTAACGTGAAACTCCAAAATAAGCCCTGTTCCAACTCATTGGACAGGGCTTTCCTATTTTGCTCTCATTTGCGTTTTAAGCCACTTTTTATAAAAAAGCTACCTAACATCATAAAAACCTGTAATCAGGCTAAAAACGCGAATATAAGCGTATAATCGGTATTTATAGAGCGAGTATCTACGAGCGAACAATAAAAAATTCGCGCCTAGACTCCTTGAAAAACCGTTTTTTACGATTTCATATCCTAGAAAAACTTAGATCACATGTAGAAAACAGAGTCTCGACCGAGCGAAGCGAGCAAAAAAGCTTAATGAGCGAAGCGAATTCCGAGTTGCTTTTGCTTTTTTCAAAAGTCACGAAAATATTACTCAAAAATTGCCCCTCGAATCGAGCGAAAGCGAGATTCAATAGAGTTTGAGCGTAGCGAAAACATAGGGCAATTTACATAACTAGTATTTTTCTATTTTTAATCTTTTTAAAAGCTTTTAAAAAGCTTTACAGCTTTAAAAAAGCTTTAAAAAAGCTTTACGGCATATCTAAAAGCCTTATATAGAGATGGTTTCAACCTATTAAGTGGGGGTGGATTGTTAGGTTTTTTGCTTTAAGTGGGGGTGGATTGTTAGGTT
>JAHLFF010000137.1 GCA_018883945.1 Candidatus Acinetobacter avistercoris | reverse complement strand
AAATTGAAACTGTAGGTGACGATATTGCTTGGATCAAACCAGGTGAAGATGGTCGCTTATATGCAATCAATCCTGAAGCTGGTTTCTTCGGTGTTGCACCTGGTACAAATACCAAGACTAACCCGAACTGCATGGCGACTTTGACTAAAGACGTAATTTACACCAACGTTGCTGTGACTGATAACGGTGAAGTGTGGTGGGAAGGTTTAACCAAAGAAGCGCCTGCTAACCTAACCAACTGGAAAGGCCAACCACACACTGGCGAAGAAAAAGCTGCGCATCCAAATGCTCGCTTCACTGTAGCTGCTGGTCAATGCCCTTCAATTGACGCTGACTGGGAAAATCCAGCAGGCGTGCCAATTTCTGCATTCATTTTTGGTGGTCGTCGTGCAGACACAGTGCCATTGATTTCTGAAGCATTTGATTGGGTAGATGGCGTTTATAAAGCTGCAACTATGGGTTCTGAAACGACTGCTGCTGCTGTCGGTCAACAAGGTGTCGTTCGTCGTGATCCATTCGCAATGCTTCCATTTGCGGGTTACAACATGGCTGATTACTTCACACATTGGTTAGATATGGGTGAAGATCTTGCGACTAAAGCTGAAGCTGCGGGCAACAAACTTCCAGGTATCTACAATGTAAACTGGTTCCGCCGTGATGCTGAAGGCAACTTCGTGTGGCCTGGTTTCGGTCAAAACATGCGTGTTCTTGAGTGGATCATTGACCGTTGTGAAGGTCGTGCTGATGCCGTTAAAACACCAATTGGCCTTGTTCCAACATACGAACAGTTAAATTGGACTGGTTCTGACTTCACTAAAGAACAATTTGATCTTGTGACTGCACAAGACAAAGACCAGTGGATTAAAGAACTTGAAAGCCACACTGAATTATTTGACAAATTAGGTGAGCGTTTACCTGCTGCACTTAAAATACGTCAAAATGAATTACTTGAAGCAGTTAAAGCTGTTTAAGTCTTAATTCAATAAAAAGGTCACTTCGGTGACCTTTTTTTATGACTTAAATTTAACTTTCAATCCTCGTTTTTAAGACATTTAACATCTATAAAAGAAATAATTTACGCTTAAAACCCAACGAATAAATACCAATAAAACAATATAAACCATGATCATGCCGCAATAAGATGCTTTTTGATCATAATTTCAATTAATCAAAAAATTCCAACCGACTAAAGTCGCATAAAAAATATGAAGTGATAAGCGTATAACGTCTGCATTCATTTTATCTCCCTCAATTCATCTCCCTCAATCATAAAATATATTTTTTTAAGTTTCGTTATCTCAATGGAATTTAAAAGGATGCATTTTAGTAACATTCTTTAGGAGAATGTTTGTGTCAAGTTCATCACCTCAAGTTGCAGCATCGCAACTTGATCGGAAAACGCGTGTCAAATCGATACTCGGTGGTTCAGCTGGTAACTTGGTTGAATGGTATGACTGGTATGTGTACGCTGCATTCACACTATATTTTGCATCTCAATTCTTCCCTGAAGGCGATGACACAGTCAAATTACTTCAAGCCGCAGCAGTTTTCGCACTCGGCTTTCTTATGCGTCCGATTGGCGCATGGATTATGGGTATTTATGCTGACCGTAAAGGACGTAAAGCTGGCTTAACCATATCTGTATCCCTCATGTGTATTGGCTCACTGATTATTGCCTGTGCGCCCACCTATGAATCTGTCGGTATGTTGGCACCCGCCCTATTATTATTTGCTCGCTTGCTTCAAGGTTTAAGCGTCGGTGGTGAATACGGCTCAAGTGCGACTTACTTGACTGAAATGGCGGGCAAAAATCATCGTGGTTTTTTCTCAAGCTTCCAGTATGTCACCTTAATATCTGGACAATTACTCGCACTTTGCGTTTTGATTGTTTTACAACGCACGCTGACTGACAGTCAGTTATCAGAATGGGGCTGGCGTATTCCTTTTGCGATTGGCGCGCTACTTGCGATTGTGGTGTTCTGGATTCGTCGTGGCTTAGTTGAAACAGAGTCTTCCAAACAAGCTCAAGAACAAGCAAAAAATGGCGGCCCTCAATCGGGTGCTCTTGCATTATTTACCAAATATCCGAAACAAGCATTCACCGTGATTATGCTCACAGCGGGAGGTACTTTAGCGTTTAATACCTTCACGACGTATCTACAAAAATACTTAGTGAATACTTCAGGCTTTGAAAAGACTACAGCAACTGAAATCACCACCGCTGCCATTTTTATATTTATGTTATTACAACCTGCTGTAGGCGCTTTGTCAGATAAAATTGGTCGTAAGCCAATTATGATCGCTTTTGGTGTATTGGGCGTTTTATTTACCATTCCGATCTTCAATGGTTTAGGCTCAACCACAAATCCCACCACTGCCTTCATGCTGTGTATGAGTGGTATGGTTATTGTGACTGGTTACACCGCTATTAATGCTGTGGTTAAAGCAGAACTCTTCCCTGCGCATATTCGCGCCTTAGGTGTTGCACTCCCCTATGCAATTGCAAACACTTTATTTGGTGGTACTGCTGAACTGGTGGCTTTGAGCTTTAAAAATGCGGGGCATGAAAATTACTTCTTCTATTACATCACTTTCATGATTGGACTTTCATTAATTACGTATATTTTTATGAAAGACACCAAAAAACATAGCATGATCACGGACAATTAGAAAACATATTCAATTAAGCCATGACGCAGCTTTTCATATTTTCCTTTTTTATATTTTAGCTTTTCATGTTTTTAGCTTTTCAAATCGCGTACATTTGAAAAGCTTTTTTCATTGTTAAGCAGTAAAAAATGAGCGGAGCTATGGCATACTCAATTTAGCTCAGTCAGGATGTTTTAATGATGAAAAAAATATATAGCCTCATCGGATTCAGTGTAGTCGCCGTTGCACTTACAGCATGTCAAACCGCACCCCGTGAATTTAATGGAATGACAGGTTATCAAATTGAAAGTCAAGGCGAAAATACTGCGACACTGGCTTATACACTGGCAGGTCGAGCAGACCTCAAGCTAGATGAAAATAAATTACAACGCGCTTGCCAAAAGACCCTTAACAGCACTCAAGTTTATAAAATCAATATTCTTAGTACCAATGAAATCATGAATCCTTCACTGGGACTAAGAAGTGAAGAAGCGATTAAACTTGGCCAATCTCGTACTTCATTTGGACTTTCAAACACACCAAACTTGAACAGTAATGAAGATTTTGCTACACGCCAAGCCTTGGAAAGTAAACCAAGTTCATTACAAGTGGTTCGTTACACCTGTTCTTGATACAACCAAGAGCTTTATAAGCACTTAAAATAAATAAGACGCTCATTATAGCGTCTTATAAAAATTCACATTTCTGAATTCTTGCGATTCATCCAAATCAGGCCATGTTGTGGCACTACGTTCATCCAGTTTTTGATATTTTGGATGACTAAAGTTTTTTACTCGACTATCCGCAACCCACACTTCAGGTGCAAATTTCAAGAATTCATCTAAAAAGAATCGATTACATTGATCATAGAGCACATCCGCAGCCAGCAAGACATCAACCTGTTCAGCCTTATACAAATCTTCTAAATACTCTAGTTCAACATCATTCAGCTCTGCATTGGCAGCACAAGCTTCTAGACTGATCTGATCTATATCGCAACAGATCACGCGTTTTGCCCCCGCCATTTTTGCAGCAATAGCGACCACACCTGAGCCCGCACCAAAATCCAGCACCACTTTGCCTTTCACATGATGTGGCTCAGCAAGCAGCCACTGTGCCATAGCAAGACCAGATGCCCAGCAAAAAATCCAATACGGCGTATCATTCCAGATGCGTCGAATGACTTCATCATCAAGACGATCTGTGGGAAATACGGGAGGAATCAACCACAACGAAATTGGTGTTTCAGGTAGTTTTTGCGCCAAAAGCTCACAATTCGGAATGACATCATGCAACGCTTTAATGAGATGTTCTGGTGCTTTAGGAAATTGAAAAGTACAGCTCATTGGATTTTATTTTTCATATATGCAAATTTTGATTTAAAAAACTTTCAATTCTAATGAAAGTTTCCTCTCTTGAGCGAGATTTAAAGTACTGCTTTTAAAGCAAAGCACAAGAGAGGCTTAGAGAAAGGTTTCCCCTCATCCCCTTGCGGGGCATGCTCCTCATCCCAGAGAGAGAAGGAACACTGGAGGAATTAAACTAAAGCTTTCTCAGCGGCTTCAACCGTCTGACGGATTAACGTGGTAATCGTCATTGGACCCACACCACCTGGAACAGGTGTATAAGCAGAAGCGATATCTTCAATACCCACCAATTGAATATCACCCACTCCACCACCATCGCGTGGATGGAAACCGGCATCAACCACAACTGCGCCTTGCTTAATCCAGTCTTTCTGAATCAATTCGGCTTTACCTACAGCACCGACAATAATATCGGCTTGTTTTACGAAATCAGCAAGATTTTGTGTACGTGAATGACAAACCGTAACCGTTGCATTCGCTTCCAAAAGCATTGCTGCCATTGGTTTACCTAAAATCGCTGAACGCCCAACAACCACAGCATGCTTTCCAGCAATTTCGATTTTATTTTCTTTTAAAATGGTCATGATGCCTGCAGGAGTCGCTGATCCGTATGCTGCCTCGCCCATAGCCATACGACCAAAACCTAGACAAGTCACACCATCGACATCTTTAGCCAGTGATATTGCATCAAAACATGCGCGTTCATCAATTTGTGCAGGCACTGGATGTTGTAACAAAATCCCGTGAACATCTGGATTAGCATTCAATTTTTCAATTTCAGCCAACAACTGCTCAGTCGTGGTTTCTTTTGAAAGCTCAATTTTTAATGAATCCATACCCACTCGACGGCAAGCATTACCCTTCATGCGTACATAAGTTGCAGATGCACCATCATCACCTACCAAAATAGTTGCAAGAATTGGGGTTCGACCAGTCTTTTCTTTTAACGCTTCTACGCGAATTAACAAGTCAGCTTCAATTTGCTTCGCCAATGCACGACCATCTAAAACTAATGCCACGGCACATCTCCAAGTGTTGATATGAATCAATTTTGCACATAATACATGATTATTTTAATTATTTTTCCCTATATGCCGTTTTTATGCACATCTGATGAATGACTCCTATTGTTTTTTTTTCAGAGCTTGCTAATATACGCATCAACAAGCAATGGCGGGGTGGCAGAGTGGTCATGCAGCGGACTGCAACTCCGTGTACGCCGGTTCGATTCCGACCTCCGCCTCCATCTTGTTAAAATGCCCGAGTGGTGAAATCGGTAGACACAGGGGATTTAAAATCCCCCGCCCACAAAGCGTGCCAGTTCGAGTCTGGCCTCGGGCACCATTTTAATACTTCTTAAAATGGTGCAATAAAATTTCCAGCTTATGCTGGTTTTTTTATGCCTAAAATTCGATATTTCATATATATTACAACTACTCTTTGAATATCCCACACTGCATGATCAGCACTAAACACACCGAACATTATCTGAAAGAGCTACAGCAGCAACACCCTATAGCATTTACAAGAAATTTTATTCTATATGGTCAAGTGAAAACCAAAGGCATAATGGATGAGCTGAAAGAGTTTATTCCATTCGGCATTGCTTTAGCGATTTTCATTCCGCTCTCTTACGCCTTATCGGAACTGATAGCATTCATTCAACCCAATTTTGAAGGTTTTCAGGCCAGTGCAATTTCCACATTGCTGATTATGATGTTGTTCATGCTGATCTCACCCATCGTTTTAAAACAAATTAAACACAGCAGTGTTTCTTTATATGCCCAGTTAAAAAACACCCCCATAAAGTTGACTGTTTTAATTTTACTGCAAGCCTTAAATATCCTGTTTATAGAAAATTGGTTAATACAAGGCGTCCTATTCTTTTTTGCAATGCGTTTTGGCTTTATTCAATTTTGTAAAGAGAATATGTTTAGAGAGACCGCCACAACTCAGCAATACCAACATATTCAAGAGATTCGTCGTATTTGTTATTGGACTTATAAACAATGCGTCAAAATAAACATTAAACTCATCTTCACGTCAAAATCATCAGATCGATATCTTGAGCTTTTAAATACTAAACTCAAAATTGCATCCCTACATACAGAATTGATTAATTATGAAAACAAACTGTGTATGACGCACAAACACATTGATATAGATAAATACTTAGATGAGATCATGTAATGAGATACATGATCCCTATCCAAATTTCATTTATGGACTTCAAAACACAATTTAAAGCTTTCAAGTGTGAACTTTTAGACCATGAACCACTTTTAAATAATGATTCGCTTTTAAATAATGATTCACTTTTAAAAACTATGCACTTTTAGACAATGGCTGTATTAAATTAAGATCTAAATCAAAATTTAGTGAATGTTTTCGACCGTTATCAAGTTCATATTGTTGATTTTTAATTGTATTTATATACACCCATTCTGATGTCATTTCAGTTGCAGTAAAACTGACTTTCATATATCCACGTTGATTTAAATTAGTGTATTCCAACTCATCAATCAGCGTTGTAAATGCAAATTCAAATTCATGTAGCTGCTCAATGGGAATATTTAAGTATTTTTCCATACCAGGAGAAGACACAGAACTTGTTGCCAACTCCACCCCAACTTTATCACCTTGTACATCTCTTAAAGTCGATTGCCATGCATTATGGGTATCACCCGCCAATACAACCAATTTTTTATTAAGCTGTTTTGCTTTTGCGTACAGTTTTTCACGCTCAGCATAATAACCATCCCAAGCATCAAGATTATACGGCGCAACTGTCTTTAAACGAATACGATCTTGATCTGTTAAAGTCTGATCACCAGCCAACATTCGTATTTTTAACTTCACCAAAGCGGTAATTTGAGCATTCAACGCTGCCAGCGCGGCAGCATCTGCCTGACCACTGGTTACCGCACCTAAAGACAATAATAACTCAGCTGGAATCATCATCTTAGTCATTAACACTTGTTGACCAAGCACATTCCACGTTGCCGTAGATTGCGCTAATTTACCCTCCAACCATTCTCGTTGTGTATATCCCATCAAGGTACGTGTAGGACTGATTAAATCCGTTTGAAAACGGGGGAAGTCCATGCCTTGGGCGGTCATATAATTCGCATAATTCAACTGTTGATCACGTGCCAAAATACGTGTATCCAGCATACTTAATTGCACGAGATTGCCAAAATCAAATTGACGATAAATATTTAAATGATCATTTTCAGCGACAGGACGGATCGGCATCCACTCAAAATAAGCTTGTAATGCCGCCAATTTACGGTCAACAAAATTTCCTTCATTCTCTTGATGGTTTTCGGCACCCTCTCGCCATGTGTCATTGGTCAGCTCATGGTCATCCCAAATCACAATAAATGGATGACGTTGATGCAATGCTTGTAGATCAACATCGGTTCTATAAAGAGCGTAACGTTTGCGATAATCATCCAGTTTAACAATTTCAGCACTATTGTCTTGTGCCAAAGTACGCCCTAGTTTTACAGCATCTTCCGTTGCATACCCATCAGCACCATATTCGTATATGTAGTCACCCAGATGAATCACCACATCAAAATCTTGCTTTGCCATTTCCTTATAGACATGAAAATAGCCAGCTGGATAATTTGAGCATGAACAAACTGCAAATTTTACCGATGTTGTTGTTTCCGCCAAGGTCTTGGTTCGTCCTACAGGTGAAATCACATCCCCAAACATAAAACGATAATAATAGTGCTGGTCAGCTTTTAATAAATCCGCATCTACCTTAACGGTAAAATCCTGCGCTTGAGTGGTCTCTACTTTTCCAGTATTAATGATTTGGCTAAAGTTTTGATCGGTTGCAATTTCCCAAATCACTTCCAATCTTGCACTGAGATCATCAGGTGTTATTCGTGTCCAAAGAATCACGCGATCTTTTAATGGATCACCACTGGCTACACCATGTAAAAAAGCAACATTGATCTTTGGAGTCATCACCGTATCATGATCATCCCCACAAGCCGTTAAACCAATCGGTAAAGACACCGCACCAAAACCCGCTAAGGCCTTTTGAATCAATTCACGACGGGAAATTTTTGTTTTCATCATTTTGTGCCAGACCAATATTTTTAAAGCAACACTAGCCCTCAAATATGAAGGCTTGATCTCAAACAGATGACAATGGGATTAAATCACCATCAAATCAGTACAAAACCCATTTATTTTATTATTTAAGCCCTGAATTGCTTGAAATTAAAGCAATTGAAAAGATTTAGACTTGCCAAGTTTTATTTCGTCCTCTATTATTGCGCACATGCCCGAGTGGTGAAATCGGTAGACACAGGGGATTTAAAATCCCCCGCCCACAAAGCGTGCCAGTTCGAGTCTGGCCTCGGGCACCATTTTAATACTTGTTAAAATGGTGCAATAAAACTTCCAGCTTATGCTGGTTTTTTTATACCTAAAACAATGAAAATAAATTAAAGCGCATCATATTATGGTGAAAATGAAAAATTTATTCAGCTATCTCTTCCTCACCTTCATTCTACTGACTGTATCAAACTCTCTGACTGCTCAAACGAACAAGCATGAGCAAACAAAATCATCAGAAATATTTTACGACTTCTTTCCTGGAACAATCGTACAAGAGAATAACGAACTTTATTTACATAGCTGCCAAACCTTTGATGCGAAATTTAAACTGAGTTTTAATCATCAAAAAGACAAGCGAAGAGTTCTAGAACTTTTGCAACAGCATCCTCAATTTTGGGTGCATTTAACTGCAAGTGCTACAGAAGATAATGGACAATACTTAATGGATGTTGAAGGTATTTATGAAGAATATCCAAATCAAACATGTCATTTAATGGAACTACTTGAACAAATCTCGGATGAACAGGCTCAGAATAAAATATAAGGTAAAATAGAGAGTGAATTACCACTCTCTATTAGATACCAACTCTTCAAGTTCAATTTCAAGATAACCCTCATCTTGAACCACCATCATCATCGCTTCCGCTATATAGTCTGCAGCGGCATCATCTAAGGATGAATCTAAATCCTCAAATTGAGGTTTCATTTCATTAATTTCAGATACAGTATCTTTCGCAAGTTTGTAAATATCAAAGTCTGAATTCACTTTCGCAACTTTTTTAGCAAACTGCTCAATCAACTGTTTAACTTCGGCAACGAGAATATCTGGATAATATTCATCATCAAACATAGGGAGAAGTAAATCATTAAACATATTAAAGCTCACATTGTAGCAATAACAAAAACCGAGCTTGTATAACATAATACGAACAATTAACCAACCTAAAAAATACTTCAAATAGTCTTATTGAAAAAGAGTACAACTAAAGTACTCTTTTTCTTGATAATTAAAACTTATGACTACTTTGTCACACTTAAACTTTTTGCTGTTTTCAGTAGATCCATAAATTCTGCTTTCAAGCCAAACTCATCCGGCTGCTTCAGCGTTTGACCCAGTTTGATAATACTATCCCAGTCCATTTTACCATTGTACTGCCCACCTTTGAGCTGTTGACCATATGCAGCGACCACCACGGCAAACTGAGTGTCCTTAGTCGCTTGATTTAACGCTGCACTACGATTCGAAATCGCTTGAGTTAAAAGAATACTCTCACTCTGATTGGGACGTTTATATCTTAAATTCAAAAATCCATATTCATTTGTTTTCGAATCAACCGCTGGTGTTTTTTGATAGCGCGAATCATTCAACCAACCCTTCTGACCAACAGGAATGACTTCATACAATGCCGTTACGGTATGTCCCGCACCTATATCTCCCGCATCCACCTGATCGTTGTTAAAATCCTCATTCTTCAGCATGCGGTTTTCATAACCCACCAAACGATATTCTTTCACTGTAGCGGGGTTGAACTCCATCTGAATTTTGACATCTTGCGCAACAGTGGCAAGCGTTGAACTCAATTGACGCTGCACAACCTTCTTGGCTTCTTTTTCATTATCAATATAACTATAGTTCCCATCGCCAGCATCAGCTAATTGCTCCATCAATTTTTCATTATAATTTCCAGTACCAAAACCTAAAGTCGTCAAAGAAATACCTGATTTTCGTTTTTCAGCAATTAAACCTTTTAACGTTTCAAAATTGGTAATCCCGACATTAAAATCACCATCAGTTGCGATCAAAATACGGTTAATCCCCTCTTTCATAAATGATTTCTGAGCTTCACTATATGCCATTTGAATTGCACGTTCGCCCGAAGTCGCACCAGCGGCACTTAATTGATTAATGGCCTTTAAAATTTTATTTTTTTCATCACCTGCCGTTGGTGGTAGAACCAATTTTTCACCACTCGAATAACTAACAATCGTGACTTTGTCCTGAGGTCTCAGCTGTTCCGTCAAAATTCTTAAGGTCTTTTTTACCAATGGAAGTTTATTCGGCTCATTCATACTACCTGAGACATCAACTAAAAAAACCAAATTGGCTGCTGGAAGATTTTCATACTCAACATCATTGGCTTTAATCCCAATACGAATCAATTTTGCATTGGGTTGCCATGGTGAATCAACAGTTTCAGTACTGACTGTAAAAGGATGTTGAGATTTAACTTGCGGATACTGATAAGAGAAGTAATTAATGAGCTCTTCTATACGTACCGCATCTACAGGCGTTAAGCGCCCCTCATTGAACAATATTCGTCTTATATTTGAGTAACTTCCCGTATCCACATCAATACTAAAAGTAGAAACAGGCTCTTGCGCTACACTTTTTACAGGATTAACTTCGTTGGTCTGATATTTTTCATTGTCAGCTTGCAGTATACGATCACGCTCATTAGGATTTAAGGCGCCAACATAAGCTCCAGTATGATTTGACGCATGATTCAAGCCAACTCGGCGTGGAGAGCTTTGCTTTTGAGATTGTGCAGCGGCATATACTGGGCTCATCGGTGCCGGAGCCACGACTGCATTATTTCTGGCATCACTTGCAGGCACTGCCCCAATATATTGATTGGGTTTTTGCTTGGTGGTACACGCTGAAAGCATTAATGTTGCGACCATCAAGCTAAGCAAATGATTTTTTAAAGAAATAAGATGAGGCTGCTGCATTTTTTTATCCTTTTTATTGTGCTTATTTAGTCGGTTTATTCATTGAGTTTGTTCATTGGACTAATTAATTGTATTTAATTTTTTAATATTTAAGCATAGATATTCATCATTATCGATATTTAAGATTAAAGATGAAATGGGATAACCATTAAGCAAATTAAAATGTATGAAATTTAAGCTTAATCACCCATACACATCAACAATTATGCAAAGAATAAAATCTAGCAAACAATAACAACAAAAGTGATTGTTCATCTTTTGTTGTTATGTTGCATAAATACTATTTTTCTTCATTATCTTTCTAGATGATTGTTTTAATTATTAAAACCTTAAAATGCCCATTTAAATCTTCAAACTATCGTACTCAAACTATAGTGAGTATTCAAACATCAATGACTAAACATCAATTACTCATTGTTGCTGACCATATCTTCAACGCATCTGACATCGCTTTGACATCATGTACACGCACCATACTCGCGCCTTGCTGAACACTGATTAAATGCGCTGCAACAGAGCCTACCGCACGATTTTGCGCATCAGCACCATCTAAAGCTTCACCAATAAAACGTTTACGCGAAAGTGCAGACAATATTGGATAACCCATTGTATTGAGTTGATATAATTCATTGAGTAATTTTAAATTTTGCTGTGCATTTTTAGCAAAACCAAAGCCTGGATCAATCATAATATTTTCAGATTTAACACCAGCATCAATAGCATCATTCACACGTTGCTTTAACTCATGTATCACGTCCAATGTGACATTGTCATATTGATCCAATCCATTCATCGTGGTTGGCTCACCACGCATATGCATAATAATAACGGGTATGTTCAGTTCAGCCGCCGTTGTCAACGCTTGTGGACGCGTTAACGCACGAACGTCATTCCAAATATGTGCACCTGCCTTTACAGCCGCCTGAATCACTTTTGGCTCAGATGTATCTATTGAAATCACTACGTCTAAAGCTGAAAGTGCTTCCACCACTGGAAAAATACGACGAATTTCCTCATCAACCTCTACAACACTTGCGCCTGGTCTGGTGGATTCACCGCCAACATCAATAACAGTTGCACCATCAGCAATCATCTGTTTTGCATGCGCTATCGCCTGCTCTTTATGTGTATATTTACCACCATCACTAAATGAGTCAGGTGTAATATTTAATATACCCATTATCTGAGGTTGTGATAAATCTAATATTTTAGATCCGCAATTTAATATTTTCTGGGGGAGATTAACCAACTGCATAGCAAAACCATCTTTAAATAAAGCCCTGCTATTCTACTCTTTTATTTGCAAAACCTTAACTTTTAGAGCGCTTACATCATAGATGACTTGATAAAAAAACCACCCGAAGGTGGTTTTCAATATTCATATTTTAAATTTAAGTTTTAGGTAATGATGGTAACGGTGGAGGTGTTTCAAGATCAACCACAGGAGCAACATCTACTACAGGATTGTCAGCAACATAGATTTTCGGCGGGTTCGGTTCACGACCTTCCATAATATCTCTGATTTGCTCACGATCAATCGTTTCCCATTCCATCAACGCTTTAACCATGGCATGTGCGATATCCATGTTATTTTCTAAAATATCACGCGCCACACGATACTGCTGATCTAGGATGTTACGGATTTCACGATCAATTTCGAGCTGAGTTGTTTCAGAAATAGTACGACTACCTATACTTCCCATGAACGATTGCTGTGCATCTTCTTCATAGACCATAACGCCCATTTTGTCAGACATACCATATCGAGTCACCATTGCACGCGCCATTTTCGTGGCACGTTCAAAGTCATTCGAAGCTCCCGTAGACATCTGATTGATGAATACTTCTTCAGCAATACGACCACCAAAAAGAATAGAAAGTTCTTTCAACATCTTATCTTTGTAATGACTGGTCACATCATGCTCAGGCAACTGCCAAGTCACACCCAAAGCCCAACCGCGCGGCATAATCGTGACTTTATGCACAGGGTCTGTACCCTCAAGCATTTCAGCAACAATCGCATGGCCCGCTTCATGATAAGCCGTAGCACGACGCTCTTCTTCACGAATCACCATCGATTTACGCTCAGGTCCCATGTACAGCTTGTCTTTAGCATCTTCAAAGTCATGCATATCGACAGTGTTCTTGTTACGACGAGCAGCAAATAATGCAGCTTCGTTAATCAAGTTTGCCAATTGCGCACCTGAGAAACCTGGTGTACCACGTGCAAGCACCTGTACATCAACACCGGTTACTGAAGGTAATTTCTTCAAGTGAACATTTAAAATTTGCTCACGGCCTTTAATATCTGGCAAACCTACCATGACTTGACGGTCAAAACGTCCTGGACGCAATAACGCTTTATCAAGTACATCTGCACGGTTTGTGGCAGCAATAACGATAATACCTTCATTGCCATCAAAACCATCCATCTCAACCAACATTTGGTTAAGTGTTTGCTCGCGTTCGTCGTTCCCGCCGCCCGTACCTGAACCACGATGACGACCCACTGCATCAATCTCATCAATGAAGATAATACATGGTGCATGGCGCTTCGCTTGTTCAAACATATCGCGGACACGAGACGCACCCACACCTACGAACATTTCAACAAAGTCAGAACCTGAGATACTAAAGAATGGAACCTTAGCTTCACCAGCAATAGCCTTAGCAAGCAAAGTTTTACCAGTACCTGGAGGACCCACCATCAAAACACCACGTGGAATACTCGCACCAAGACGTTTAAATTTAGTTGGGTCTTTTAAGAAATCAACAATTTCGACCACTTCTTGTTTCGCTTCATCACAACCAGCAACGTCATTAAACGTCACCTTAATTTGGTCATCAGACAGCATTTTCGCTTTAGACTTACCAAAGCTCATTGGGCCGTTTTTACCACCTGCACCACCACCCATGTTGCGCATAAAGAACATGAATAACAAAATGATTAAAAGCACAGGGAAACTTGCGATTAATAGTTGCATAATCAAGCCTTGGCGTTGCGGTGCAGTACCTTCAACAACGACATTGTTCTTGATTAAATTTGGCATCAATTCAGGATCTTGAATTGCAGGACGAATGCTTTCGAATGGAGAACCATTCACTTTTTCGCCATTAATTCTTTCACCATCAATAGTCACTTGCTTAATTTGACCCGCATTGACTGCCGCAACAAATTCTGAATAATTCAATGCTGCAGGCTTATCACGGTCACTAATGTTACTGAATATCAAAATCAGTACACCAAGTATAACAAGCCACAAAATAGCATTCTTAAAGAGATCGCTCAAAGCTTCATTCCCATATCAATCAAATTTGATCATGCCCATAGTGGGTGACCCTAACCAAAAGCCTGTAATCAGCTTATAATATTTTAAAATTGTACAAAATGCACAATTTTGAAGAGGTTGGCAAGTAAACTTTAACCTAAAGATTTTTTACGACCTTGTCCAATTAAGAAAACTTCTTTCGAACGAGCACGTGATGCTAAAGGTTTTGAGGTTTTTAACACATCAAAGCTATCGACAACTTGCTTACGAAACTCATCAAAACCTGTGCCTTGGAAAACTTTTACCACAAATTGCCCTTTTGGTCCTAGAACCTTATTGGCAAAATCTAATGCAAGTTCACATAGGTAAATTTGACGAGGCTGATCAACCGCCTTATTACCTGATGTATTGGGGGCCATATCTGAAATTACAACGTCTACGGCACGTCCATCTAAAATATTTAACAATTTTTCGAATACTTCTTCTTCTCGGAAGTCACCTTGCAAAAAGGTCACATCAGGCAAAGCATCCATTTCCAAAATATCAGATGCAATCAATAAACCTTTACTTCCCACCAACTTACCCGCAATTTGCGACCAGCTTCCAGGTGCAGCACCCAAATCAACCACGGTCATCCCTGGTTTAATAATTTTATACTTCTCTTGCATTTCCAAGAGTTTATAGGCTGCACGCGCTCGATAACCTTCCTTTTGTGCTTTTTTTACATAAGGATCGTCTAAATGCTCTCTCATCCAATCACGACTACTTTTAGATAACTTTTGGTTGGTAATGCGTGTAGCCATAACTCTCTATTTACATGAAAACAATTAGGGTTAATTGTACGTGAAAAAGATCCTAGATGCAGTATCCATCTGTATCTAAATCATCAACGCTCATCGTGAATTTAAAAAATAATGTCCTACGATTATTTCTACAGAAATTACAGCGTTTGAATACGCTTTTTGCTATAATGAGTCGTTTTTAAAATTAGGTTTATCTTTATGGCAGTTTTATCTATTCAAGAACGGAAACGTTTGCGTCAAATCGGACATGCGCTTAACCCTGTGGTTATGCTTGGTGGTCAAGGTTTGAGTGAAAATGTCATTGAAGAAATTAACCGCGCTTTAAATGATCATGAATTGATTAAAGTCAAAGTCGCAGGTGAAGACCGCGAAGCTCGTCAAGCCATCATCGCTGAAATTGCTGAAAAAACTGAAGCTCAAATTGCTCAAACGATTGGCAAGATTGTTTTGCTTTACAAAAAAGCTGCAAAACAAAATCCAAAACTTTCTAATTTAGTTCGTTTTGCTAACGCTGCAAATTAATTAATTTATGGCAAGTTATGAGTTGAGCGACTTCGATCGTCGCTTTCAAGCAATTTCTCTTGTTGGTGCAGTTGAACAACAAGGTTTAAATTCGCTTAATGTCGGTTTTTGGCTTCGTGACCCGAACCAATTAATTGTCTACCCAGACGTGATTGCTGATCATCCTCGCGAAGATTTCCTCTGGCAACAAACCTGTTTTGAAATTTTCATTGGCGTACACGGTGAAGATTATTATCGTGAGATTAATCTCTCCCCTTCGCAAGCGTGGCAGGCCTATCAATTTGAGGAATATCGTTATCCCGAAGATATGCCTCCACAAGTTGCGCACGATATAGAATTAAATCAATTGAAGAAAACCCATTACGGTTTAAATGTCAGCATTGATCTATCGCAATTTATGCTGAAAAACAATCTCAAATGGGCTGATATGTTTTTAGGTCTTTCAGCTGTTTTAAAAACGTCTGATAAAGAACATTATTATGCGATGCAACACAGCAGCCCACAGGCTGACTTTCACAATAAACGTGACTGGTTACATGTGTTTTAAGCATTCCAAATTGAATTAAGAAAGTGAGGCCTTAACCTCACTTTTTTATTGTCTACATTTTTATCTCTTAGAATTTATATAACTTAATTTGTTTAACTTCATTAGACTTCTTTCAAAAGTCATTATTCAAACAACATAGTCATTATGAATACTCCCTCATCCTAACCTTCTCCCAAAGGGAGGAAGAATTTTTACAGATCAATTTATTACCACTTAATGATCTTTTTTTAACTTATGAAAGAGATGTATTTTCATATCTTTCATTTAACTCTTAGAGAGAAACAATCCAAGCCCTATATTTAGATAGGACCAAAATATATTGTATTAAGGCTTATTTGTACTATTTCTCATATTTGTACTATTTCTCATAAGTGTTATTTTTCAGAAATCTTTTCCCAAACTTCTAAAGTATGTTCTTTGGAACGTTTTAATGTGCCGACCACATGATCTATATGCTTATCTGAAATTTGCCCTGCATCTGCTTTAATTTCTTGAACCAATGCTGTTAATTCACCCCAAATCACGTTCAATTCTTTCCGCACAAAGGTTTTCAATTCAGCAATATCTTGCTGTGAAAGATCAATTTTATCTTTAATAATACTGACACGTTCT
The DNA here is from genome assembly GCA_018883945.1 of Candidatus Acinetobacter avistercoris. Lineage (GTDB taxonomy): Bacteria > Pseudomonadota > Gammaproteobacteria > Pseudomonadales > Moraxellaceae > Acinetobacter > Acinetobacter avistercoris. The sequence goes on along the minus strand of JAHLFF010000137.1, from coordinate 14,534 downwards.
AAAACATCAGACTTCAAGTCTTTTAATTGGGTTTTAATATTTTCACTTAACTCGACCACATCTGCACTGATGATTTCTTTCTGTTCATTCAGCACTTCAATGCTTTGATTTTTGGCATCTAATCCAATTTTCTCAAAAGCATCCACTCCATCTATCGCTGTTTTTATCACTCTTTCCTTGAGCATAGACACAGCTATAATATTTTTATCTTTAGCATTCATCATCTTGAACCTTTTTTAAGCGATGGAATTTAGAATATGCTTTTTTGATAAAACTTAAGTTCTGAATTGTTAAACAATTCTTAAATTATTTCACTTTTCGACAGAAGATCAAAAAACAGACTTTTAGATAAAAAACAAGAGATATATCTGCTTATATCCAAGCAAAGAGAATGGACTTTAGCCTATTCTCTCCGTATAATACCGTGTTAAGTTCAAGCGAGCAGACATAGGAGGGTGGGTTTACAAAGTAGCCTTCCTTTTTTTTCGTCTTCTCGCTTTTTTACAGCCTAAATTTCAGGAGCTTTGGTTTGAGCACCCCAGCAATTTTAGCCCTTGCCGACGGAACTATCTTTAAAGGTACTTCTATTGGCGCATCGGGTAGTACGACTGGTGAAGTCGTTTTCAATACTGCCATGACTGGCTATCAAGAAATTTTGACTGATCCAAGTTATGCACAGCAACTTGTCACTTTAACTTACCCACATATCGGTAATACAGGTTGTAATGATGAAGACGCTGAGTCAGGTCGAATTCATAAAGTATGGGCAAACGGTTTAATTATCCGTGACCTTCCTTTATTGCATAGCAACTTCCGTTCAACGCAATCCTTAGGTGAATACCTAGAGCAACACAATGTTGTTGCTATTGCAGATATCGACACCCGTAAACTGACACGTATTTTACGTGATAAAGGCGCGCAGAATGGTTGCATCCTTGCTGGCGACAATATCACGGAAGAAGAAGCTTTAGAAAAAGCTCGTGCATTTGGCGGTTTAAACGGTTTAGATCTTGCAAAAGAATGTTGCGATCCTGAAGGTTTTGAATGGACTGAAGGTTCTTGGACATTAGGCAAAGGTTTTTCTCAACCAGAACTTAAATTTCATGTCGTTGCATACGATTACGGTGTCAAAACCAACATCTTACGTATGCTCGCAGACCGCGGTTGCAAACTGACTGTCGTGCCTGCGCAAACTCCTGCAGCTGACGTATTGGCTTTGAATCCAGATGGCGTATTCTTGTCAAATGGTCCTGGCGATCCAGCTGCGTGTGACTACGCGATTGAAGCTGTAAAAACCATTGTAGAAGATGCGCGAAACATCCCTGTATTTGGTATTTGCTTGGGTCACCAAATTCTTGCACTTTCTTCAGGTGCAAAAACTGTGAAAATGCCGCACGGTCACCATGGTGCAAATCACCCTGTACAGAATCTTGAAACTGGCATTGTGATGATTACTTCTCAGAACCATGGCTTCGCAGTGGATGCAGACTCTTTACCTGCAAACCTAAAAGCAACGCATAAGTCTTTGTTCGATCAGACCCTACAAGGGATTCATCGCACGGATAAACCAGCGTTCAGCTTCCAAGGTCACCCTGAAGCAAGCCCTGGTCCGCATGACTGCGCACCATTGTTCGATCATTTCATCGAACTTATCGAAGCATCGAAGAAGTAATTAAGGAAGCGATCATGGCTAAACGTACAGACATTAAAAGCATCTTAATTATTGGTGCAGGTCCGATTGTCATCGGTCAAGCATGTGAGTTCGATTACTCAGGTGCTCAAGCATGTAAAGCGCTTCGTGAAGAAGGTTACCGTGTTATTTTAGTGAACTCTAATCCAGCCACTATTATGACCGATCCTTCAATGGCAGACGCAACATACATCGAGCCAATCACTTGGCAAACTGTTGCGGCAATCATTGAAAAAGAACGCCCTGATGCTGTCCTTCCTACAATGGGTGGTCAAACGGCATTAAACTGTGCGCTCGCATTAGATGAGCATGGCATTCTTGCGAAATACAATGTTGAACTCATTGGTGCGTCTAAAGAAGCGATTGAAAAAGCTGAAGATCGCAAATTATTCGATATCGCAATGCGTAAAATTGGGCTTGAATGTCCAAAAGCAGACATTGCTGAATCAATGGAAGAAGCATTAGCCATTCAAGCGCGTTTTGGCTTTCCTGTGATTATTCGTCCGTCGTTTACGATGGGTGGTTCAGGTGGTGGTATTGCTTACAACCGCGAAGAATTTATTGAAATCTGTGAACGTGGTTTCGATCTTTCTCCAACCAAACAGTTATTGATCGATGAATCTTTAATTGGTTGGAAAGAATATGAGATGGAAGTTGTTCGTGACAAAAACGACAACTGCATCATCGTCTGTGCAATTGAAAACTTCGACCCAATGGGTGTGCATACGGGTGACTCAATCACTGTAGCCCCTGCTCAAACGCTAACAGACAAAGAATATCAATTGATGCGTAATGCATCTTTAGCAGTTCTTCGTGAAATTGGTGTTGAAACGGGTGGTTCAAACGTACAGTTTGGTATCAATCCGAAAGATGGCCGCATGGTGATCATCGAGATGAACCCTCGTGTTTCACGCTCATCAGCACTTGCATCAAAAGCAACTGGTTTCCCAATCGCGCGTATTGCTGCAAAATTGGCTGTAGGTTACACCCTTGATGAATTGAAAAATGACATCACTGGTGGAACGACACCTGCGTCATTCGAACCATCAATTGACTATGTCGTGACCAAGATTCCTCGTTTTAACTTCGAGAAATTCCCACAAGCTGATGCAACACTAACGACTCAAATGAAGTCTGTTGGTGAAGTGATGGCGATTGGTCGTAATTTCCAAGAGTCAATGCAAAAGGCACTTCGTGGTTTAGAAGTCGGCGTATGTGGTTTTGATGAAAAACTCGAAGTTGGTGCTGAAGGTGCTCGCGAGAAAATTCTTCAAGAACTTAAAGTGCCAGGTCCAGAGCGTATTTGGTTTATTGGTGATGCATTCCGTCATGGTTTTAGCCTCGACGAAGTGTTTGCTGCGACCAATATTGATAAATGGTTCCTGATTCAAATCGAAGACATTATCAAAACTGAAGAACAAGTGAAAACTTTGGGCTTTGGTGATTTAAATGCAGACAACATCCGCTCATTTAAACGCAAAGGCTTGTCTGATCTTCGTATTGCAGACTTGATGGGGATTTCACAAAAGCAATTCCGTAAACAACGTTGGAACTTGGGCGTATACCCAGTTTACAAACGTGTTGATACCTGTGCAGCAGAGTTTGAATCTGACACTGCTTACATGTACTCAACTTACGATGACGAATGTGAAGCAAAACCATCAAATCGTGACAAAATCATGGTGATTGGTGGTGGACCTAACCGTATTGGTCAAGGGATCGAGTTCGATTACTGTTGTGTACATGCTGCGCTTGCAATGCGTGAAGATGGCTATGAAACAATCATGGTTAACTGTAACCCTGAAACGGTTTCTACTGATTATGACACTTCAGATCGTTTGTACTTCGAACCGATTACGCTTGAAGATGTTTTAGAAATCGTACGTATCGAAAAGCCTAAAGGCATTATCGTGCAGTACGGTGGTCAAACGCCTTTAAAATTGGCTCGCGCTTTAGAAGAAGCTGGTGCACCAATTATCGGTACATCGCCTGATGCGATTGATCGTGCAGAAGACCGTGAACGTTTCCAACAAATGATTCAACGTCTGCAACTTCGTCAGCCGAACAACAGCATTGTAAAATCTGCTGAAGAAGGTATGGCTGAAGCATCTAAAGTGGGCTACCCACTTGTTGTACGCCCATCTTATGTTCTAGGTGGTCGTGCGATGGAAATCGTCTATAACGATGATGAACTTAAACGCTACTTACGTGATGCTGTTCAAGCATCAAATGAAGCACCAGTTCTTCTTGACCGTTTCTTGGATGACGCGATTGAAGTCGATGTAGACTGTGTATCTGACGGTAAAGATGTGGTGATTGGCGGTATTATGCAACACATTGAACAAGCGGGTATTCACTCTGGTGACTCAGCATGTTCAATTCCGCCTTACTCTTTAAGCAAAGATGTACAAGACGAAATGCGTCGTCAAACTGTGGCTATGGCGAAAGAGCTTGGCGTGATCGGTTTGATGAACGTTCAGTTTGCGGTTAAAGGTGAAGACGTTTATATTTTAGAAGTGAATCCACGTGCATCACGTACTGTGCCATTCGTATCTAAATGTATCGGCGAATCTTTAGCGAAAGTTGCAGCACGCTGTATGGCAGGTCAATCTCTTGAGTCGCAAGGTTTTACGAAGGAAATTATTCCTGAGTACTTCTCTGTGAAAGAAGCTGTATTCCCATTCAATAAATTCCCTGGTGTTGACCCTATTCTCGGACCTGAGATGAAGTCTACAGGTGAAGTGATGGGCGTTGGTAAAACATTTGGTGAAGCATTCTATAAAGCTGTGTTAGGCTCGAATGATCGCTTACCTGGTAAACCAACGGCTGACGAAGTGAAACACGTCTTTATTTCAGTACGTCATTCAGACAAGCCACGTGCTGTCGGTATTGCGCAGAAACTGGTAGATTTAGGCTTCAAAGTTATCGCTACTGGCGGTACTTATGATGTGATAAAAGATGCTGGTATTGAATGTGAACGTGTGAATAAAGTCACAGAAGGTCGTCCTAATATCGTCGACCGCTTGAAAAATGGCGAGATTCACCTCATTATCAATACAACTGAAGGTAAACAAGCGCAGGAAGATTCGTTCTCTATTCGACGTTCTGCTCTTCAAGGCAAAGTGTATTACACCACAACCTTGAATGGCGCTGATGCTGTTTGCCAAGCTTTAGCGATTCAATTACCAATGGATGTATACCGCTTGCAAGATTTGCAAACTGTAGGTTAATACGTTTCCGATAAGACCCGCCACCTTATCGGTGGCGGGCTTTTTTTATTTTTTAAACATCGTATTTATTTTAAATACATAACTTGAGGGACAACAATGATACGTTATCCTATGACTCCCGAAGGCAAAATTGCCTTAGAGAAAGAATTACACCAATTAAAAACAGTTGATCGCCCAAGGATTATTGCAGCGATTGCGGAAGCACGTGAACACGGTGATTTGAAAGAAAACGCTGAGTATCATGCTGCGCGTGAACAACAAGGCTTCTGCGAAGGTCGTATTCAAGATATTGAAGGGAAACTTGGCGCTGTTCAGTTGATCGACATTAAAGACCTAGAGCAAAACGGTCGTGTCGTGTTTGGTGTAACAGTAACCATTGAAAACTTAGACACACAAGAGCAAAAAACTTATAAAATCGTTGGCGATGACGAAGCAGATTTTAAAATTAATAAAATCTCAGTGAACTCTCCTATCGCTCGTGGTCTTTTGGGTAAAAGCGAAGGCGATGATGCTAAAATTCAAACACCCAACGGTGAAGTTGAATACGAAATTGTGAAAGTTGAATATCTTTAATACTTAAATTTTTTGTTTTAAAGATCCTGTTCTTAAGATCAAATTTTAAAGATCTAGTTTCAAAGATTAAATTTCAAAGAGTCAGTATTAATGTTTCAATTCTAAAGCCCCTCACTAGAGGGGCTTTTTAGTGTATATCGATTATTTTAAGAAACCAGAAGCGAAAAGCTCAAATGCCTGCAATGCTTGTGGTAATGCGTCTTCAGAATTTTCACTTGATGCCACCCATAACGCTGCATTCATAGCTGCTCCATTGAGCAATACAGCAGCAGCCATTGCATCGACTAACTTAATTCGACCGTCTTGTAACAGCTGTTCAATACAGACACAGGTCGACTGTAAACATTTATTTTGACTTGGCCAATGCGCTGGATCACCTAAAACTGCAGGACCATCTCTCAGCACAATACGCTGAAATTCTGGATTAAGTGCATTTTGAATATAGGTACGCCCCTCCAACATTAAGCCTTCCCACAAATCATTATTCTCTTCCACATACTGTTTTGAGGACGCTGCCATTTCGGAATCTATTTGATCGACTACAGCAGCAAACAATCCTCGCTTATCACCAAAATGATGATAAAGCGCACCACGTGTAAGCCCTGCTTCCGCTGTTAGTTTATCCATTGATGTTTCAGCATAACCCAATGTTGCAAATGCTTGTCGTGCAACTTGAATCAGTTTTTTTCGAGTCTCCAACATTTTCAGTTCACGGATCGACATATTTTTACCAAATTTAATTTAGATAAATTTTATTTGACATACGTTACGTATGTCAAATATATTTACATACGGCCCGTATGTTAGATTTCTTTCCTATTAAGTTTTGATCGAAAACATATCGAGATTGGCAATATTAAAAACAACCACATCGAGATGTACTATGACAAGAATCGCAATTTTTCCCGAAAACCGTCACGAACTCTATGAACAGCATGGCTACTCTGCAGCTATCCAATCTGGAGATCTCATTTTTGTATCTGGTCAAGTCGGCAGCCATGAAGATGGTCGTGCTGAACCTGATTTTGAAAAACAAGTGGTACTTGCTTTTAGCAACTTAACAAATACATTAGCTGCAGCTGGGTGTACTTTGGATGATATTGTCGATGTAACCACATTCCACACCGATCCAGAGCAGCAGTTTGAAACTATTATGAAAATTAAAAATCAAGTCTTTAACCAAAAGCCATATCCAAACTGGACAGCTGTTGGAGTGAATTGGCTTGCAGGCTTCGACTTTGAAATCAAAGTGATTGCTCGTATTCCTGATATTTCTAAATGAGTCCAGTATTAGAAATTAAGCAGTGATTTATCTTGAGCTTATTTCGCAACGAATATGCTCAATTGGTTATAATGCTTCACCCCATTATGTTGTTCATTTTATGTCTGAGTCATTGATTAATTCTCCTGTTAAACACTGGTGTGAATTTGAATTTATTTCGAAGACGGTGAAAAATCCAAATATTCATATCAAAGGAAATTATTCTTATTATTCAGCCTATTGGGATCAAGGTTTTGAGCGCTGTGTGGTTCGCTACTTACATAACAAACATTCAACGACTGAGAAGCCAATAGATCAGCTTTATATCGGTAACTTTGTCTGTTTTGGTGCGGAATGCGTGATTATGATGGGCGGTAATCAGTTGCATCGAACGGATTGGATATCGGCATTTCCCTTTGATACCCGCAGTTTTCAACCTGCTGGCGATACCAACATTGGAGATGGTTGTTGGATTGGTTCACGCGCGATGATTATGCAAGGTGTAACGCTGGGTGAAGGGGCGATCATTGCAACAGGTGCTGTAGTAACCAAAGACGTGCCACCTTATGCTGTTGTCGGTGGGGTTCCTGCCACAATTATTAAATACCGTTTCTCTGAAACAGATATTGAAAAGCTGCTTTCTCTTAATCTATACGAATTAGAAGAAAAGCAATTTCTAAAAATGCGTGAGCAATTGCAAACCGATGATGTTGAAACATTAGTTAAATACTTTCATACGAATCAACTAAATTATTAAACCCATAGCAATAAGCCTTTCAAATCTATTATTTCACTCGCATAATTCTTTGATGTGTTGGATGTATCGTCTTCCCTATTTCGAGCAAATATTCTGCATGAAATTTTCGACCTAAAATACTTTCATAACTCAAAAGAATGATGCGTTTAAATGGAGTATTTTGCTCATATAAAGCTATCTCATTTTCAGTCAACGCATTTTTAACGACCCTAGATTTGCCATTGAGTAATATTTCAAATGTTTGAGAATCATCATCCTCTTTATCTGATCTATTATTTTGTATAGTGATATTTCTTGCTTCATTATTCGATTGATTCTTAATAGAAAAATGAATAATTCCACCAAAATTATGAATGTTTAATTCTGCAGATACCCTCAAAATGGGCATCACTGAATGATGACGCTCTTCAACTTCTAATCGATATAATTCAGCCATGATCTTTTGTTGATCAACGGACTCTTTCATTTCTTCGATTTGAAAATTCATTGCCTCAGTTGATTTTTGCAATTCATCAGCTTGCATTCTCAAGGCTTTAGAGTTTTGATAAAACCCAGCAACTAACCAAAAAAAGCCCAATGGTGCAAATACACCAGCAAGAAAATCTCCGATTTCATTCAATTCAAGTAAGGGCAGCTTATTCCATTTAAATAGAATGAGCACAAAGACAAGAACAACCCAAACGATAGAAATCCACTTTACTTTATTTTCTGAAAATATTTGATTCATAGATATTTTTAATTAATACATATTATTTTCTAAATTCAATTGTAGTTAGAATTAACTCGAAAATTCAAGCTTTGAGCACGTAACGATTAACTTATTGAATATTGAACTCATACATCAATCTGCAAATGAAGATATAAAGATAATAAATTGATATTCAAAATTTTCATCTTCAAGACGAAGGCAAGGATGAAGTCATATTGATGAAGAGTTGGTTGTTTATAAATGACTGATTAAACAAGCCTATCGATATCTCGTCATTTCATTTAAATATCTTTCTTTCACTCAAATACAGACAATATTCAATCACCTTTAGACTTTAGACTTTAGACTTTAGACTTTAGACTTTAGACTCATGATGATCTCTTTCGTTTAATATTTAAATCTCAAAAATGAGAATAACAAGTTCATAAATACAAGCACTTACAATCAAACTGATTCGCTTCAACAATTTGAATTACTTATGTTCAATCTCATGTTAAATTAATAAAGAGTGTACCAACACTCAAATATCAATTATCCCTATGAATTTACTAGGTTTTGTTTTAAATAAATCCAGTATATGATCAAGAAATTATAATATTCAAATGTTCATATTTAAAACAGATTATATAACGGTGATAAGGAGATAAAAATGTCGTATCAAAACATACTCGTACCTGTGGATGGTTCAGAAATTTCGCTAAATGTTGTCAAACATGCGGTTGAATTATCAAAAGCATTTAATAGTAAAATTACTGTTGTGCAAGTGATGACACTTGATCCCTATATAGCAGCGGAATATCTTTCAGCTGGACAATCCAATCAAATGATTGATCGTGCTAAAAATTTTATACGCGGTAATCTTGATACAGCCAAAGCTCAATTTGAAGCTGCGGGAGTCGTTGTTGAAACACAAATGCTGGAGGGAGAAAGTATTCATCGTACTCTTTTAAAAGCGGTTGATGACTTAAGTATTGATCTGGTTGTCATTAGTTCGCATGGTCGCAGCGGAATTAAAAAGTTACTTATGGGTAGCGTTGCTCAAAGCTTAATTACACAAGTCGACGTCCCTGTATTTGTGGTTAAACAGTCGTAATTTCTTAGTTTAATAGCATATCAATCTAAGGTTTTTAACTTTAAATAGTTTCTGAATCTACGTAGTTTCTGAGTCTAAATAAATCCAAAATCCTCAGCCAACTCTGGTTGAGGATTTTTTGATGTTAATATATTTTTTAAATTTTTAATTCAAAATTCTAAAATTTCAAATATTAATGACAATATTTTTTTCAACATTATTCGGTATGCCATCCGAACTTTCTAAAGCTAATCTTGCCATTCACAATGTCTACCCCTTCAGCAATCAGTCTGGCTTGTTGTTCGTTATAGCCAAAATCATCAAGTCTACTTAGGCTAATTCTACCTTGTGAATTAATAACCCTGTGCCACGGCAATTCACTTGAACTATCCATTTGACTCAATACACGGCCTACCAACCTTGCATGTCTTGGTAAGCCTGCCATTGCAGCAATTTGACCATAGCTTGCGACTTTTCCATAAGGAATTAATGCGACAGTGCTCAGAATAACCTGTGCCAATTCATCTGATGAAGAATGTGTTGTCATAATTGAATTGACCCAAAGTAGAAATGGTTGGAGGTTTTGGCAAATGTATTTTTATAAGCAGTCGCCTAATCTAAAACTTAAATAATATAACAATCAATGAGTATAAATAATGAAATGGAATTTTCATCATGTTGTCTTTGCCGTATCGTTGAGCTTAGGTACAGCAATGACGACATTACCAGTGAACAGTTATGCTGCTGCTCCAAGCATCAATATTCAAAGTATCTTACAACAAGAACGTGCTTGGGCAGGACTCAATAGCAAACGTGTCAAAGTCGCAGATATAGATTGGGCATATAGCGAAGGTGGCACAAAAGGTAAACCTGTGGTTCTTTTGGTGCATGGACTTGCTGGAAGTCGAGACAACTGGAATCGAGTAGCCCGCTACTTAACGCCACACTACCATGTGATTATTCCTGACCTACCCGGCCAAGGAGACAGTCGAGTTCCGAATGATTTTGACTATTCAATTCCCAATTTAACTGAAAAATTACGTCGCTTTATTGAAGCAATAGACGTTGATCCAAATTTACATATATCTGGTCACTCTATGGGCGGAGCTGTATCACTACTCTATGCTGCACAATATCCAATAGATACTAAATCTCTATTTCTTGTAGACACCGCTGGCGTATTCAAAACGGGCAACACACCTTACTTAAAAGATCCAAATTTACTTAGAAACTTCATCGTTTCTAAACCTGGAGATTTTGATCGATTATTTAAAATTGCTGCTCATATGCCTCCTTTTATTCCCAATGAATTAAAAGTTGAACAAGAAAAATTAATGATTTCAAATGTTGCCAACAATACCAAATTGGTTGAACAACTCATCTTAATGTCTAAAACCTATACGCCTGAAACCTTTGCGCTAGCAGCTCGATCTATCGATCAACCTGTATTAATTTTATGGGGAGATAAAGATCAAATTATTAATGTTGAAGCCGCAGGCGAATTAAAAAGCTTACTTAAAAATGCAAAGGAACCTATTATTTTAAAAGATGTCGGTCATACCCCGATTCTTGAACAGGAACAAATTGTAGTGAATCATTATCTAGAATTTTTAAAAAACTTAAGTAAGAAATAGTTTTTTTGACAATACGCATTAAGTATATACATTCATTTGAATATGGTGGCTTAAAGTGATTAGGTGAATTCGAGGTGTTACGATCCGATCATCTTTATTTTCTTAAGCCACTAAATTTAACACTCAGCATCAATTTTAAATCTTAATACATCAGAATAATTCTTCAATTCTTCAATTCTTCAATTCTTCAATTCTTCAATATATTTTTGAATTTAAAACTTCAAAATAATTTTACTTAACGAACTTTTTATTTGAATCAGCTTTTCTTCATTAAATTATATTTTGGTTCATTTTAAACGACACGATTAATCAGATATAAAAAAAGAGGATCCTAGGATCCTCTCTTATTCAATTAACTTAAGTTCAAATTAGAACAATAAGTGGTTTTTATTCAACAATTCTTGTAGCGATACATCCGTATTATTAAACGTAATGAGTTCAACTTTGCTGAACGTCGTACCTGTACCATCACGGTCAATACTTAACTTAGTATTGTTACCGTCTTTCTCAACAAAGATGAATTTATTGAGGTTTTGACTAGTCGCATCATCAGATAACAAATCAGAAACATCAATCTTCACATTGCTACCCAGTTTGAAATCATTGATCGTATCGACACCATTACCGCCGTTTTGGCTATTTTTGTTTAGAACGTTGAAGATCAACTTATCTAGACCATTCGCCGAAACAGTTTCATTTAAGTACGTTGAATTAAACTTACCAGCAGATTCATTTGCAAGTGCTTGAGCATCATTTGCATTCGCTTCAGGGGTAAATTTACTCCATGCCAAGGCACCACCAGACTTAGAATCAATTTGAACAACCAAACTCGCTGTATCAGATTTTCCTGTTACTGGATCAGTAATCGTATAATTAAATACATCCGTCTTACCAATAGCTTTCAAATCACTATTTGGTTTGTAAGTATATGAACCATTTGACTGGATACTTAATGTGCCATACTCGCCCTTAACTGAAGTTAAGCCATTTAGAACTACACCGTTCACAGCTTTAACAACAGCACCTGAAACCACAAGATCTTTACCAAATACTGGGTCTAAATCAGTAATTACATTTCCATCAATTGATTTCACATTATCGATTTTTGCTTCACCAAAAGTATTTTTAGTCGTTGAAATTAAATCAACACTAATGTTACCAAATAATGCAGCAGCATTCTTATTACTTACTTGAAGGAGATATTCACCAGGTTCTAAACCTTTTGCAGTAAAACCATCCCTATTCGGGAATATACCAAAAAAGTCAAAAATTCCGCCTGTTTTACTCTGACTCAGATCGACCCAATTATTACCCTCTTTTTTCAAGAAGCGGTAATCAACAGATTGGAAAATTGCCCCAATCGCACTACTTTTAATGAGAACTTGTAAATCAGTAGTCTCTTTAATAGTGATCGTGGTTTCACCAGATTTTTGACCCAGCACCAAACCAACTAATGAAGCAAACCAACTGTATTTAATGGCATCAGTTTTTGTATTGGTTTGAACAGGATATGACCACTCGATTTCAGCTTTAGCTACATTATCAACGGCATCCACAAGAATATTTGGAGCTGTTAAGAATTTAGCTGGTGATTCCCCTGCTAAATCTGTAGCAGTCACAGATACTTTTTGAGCATCATTCAAGCTAGGTGATAGTTTAATAGAATATTGTCCATTGTTCGCTGCGACAGCAGTTCCGATTACATTACCGCTTGCATCTTTAATTTTTACTGTTGACAACGGTTGAGCTGTACCATTCACCAAAGAGCCATCAGCATTGAAATTTGCTGTAGGTGCATCTGGTGGAGTTATATCTAAAATGAAGCTCGTACTAGAAGTTTGACCTGTATTACCCGCTTTATCTGTCGCTTTAGCTTCAACAAGGATAGTACCTTCTGGTAAATCTTTAGTTGGAACATAAGACCAAGAACCATTCGGATTTACTTGAACTTTAGCTTGGTCAATAACGCGACCCGTTGCATCTTTAATGATCAAATCAACAATCGCATTTGCTTCTGCTGTACCTGTGAGTGCTGGTTTTAGATTACCCGTTTGAACCACTGGATTAATCACAACAAGACCTGGTGCAACAGTATCAATTGTCAATTTTTGCGAAGCAGTAGTTTGATTCTTAGCACTATCAGTCGATGTCGCTTGTACTGTGTAATTGCCATCTTTAATATTTGCTGGAGGAACATAAGTCCAGTTACCAGAACCATCTACAACCGCTGTACCAGTATCCACTGTTACGCCATTGCCATCTTTAATTTCAACTTTAACAGTCGTGTTTGCTTCTGTTTTACCTGAAATTAATGGCGTCGCATCATTTGTAGGTTTAAGTTCATTTATATTCAAATCAGGTGCAGTAATATCAACACCAAACTTTTGTATAGCAGGTTTACTTGTGTTACCCGCTTTGTCTTTGGCTTGTATTTCAACTGTATAGATACCTTCTACTAACGGCTGCTTCGGAGTGTAACTCCAACGATCACCTTTAATATCAGCAAATCCACTATCAACAATTTGACCAGCCGCATTTTTGAATACAACAGTGATTACATTTGCATCTTTTGAAGGTCCAGCAAATGTACGTTGTGGATTATTTGTATAAGCAATTGAAGGATCATTAGCAAACAAGACTGGCCCAGCATTAACGTCTACAGGGTCAGCGACTCTTGCTAAAGCAGCTGATTTTACGAAAATTACTTCATCAAACGCCAATTCGCCATCAGAATTTAAATCATCAAATCCTACAAAAGGAATAACTGGCTCAAATGGATCGAAATCGATTTCTGGATCTGTCAAATCAATTGAAAATTCTTGTTCAGTCGTATTACCCTTATTCCCAGCTTCATCTATAGGTGTAACTATAATTTTATAATCACCTTCCTTCAAATCTGCCGTAGGTGTATGTGTCCAATTACCTTTATCATCAACAGGTACAGTCACTTTTTCTTCAAAACCATCTGGTCCAGTAATAATGATATCTACTTTAGAGTTTGGTTCACCTTGACCATCGATTTTAGGTTTCGAATCATTACTTTCAAAATCATCCCCACCGATTGGATCAATAGTTACGTCATCAGGTGGAGTAGTATCAATTACAAGCGGAGCAATAACTTTGCTTCCTTGATTTCCTGCTTTATCTGAAGGCGTTACTTCAATTTTATGATCACCTTCAGGTAATGGTGTTGGAGGCGTGTATGACCAAGTACCATCCGGATTAACAGTCGCTTGTCCTTCTGAAATAATTTTTCCAGTCTCATCAGTAATCACTACTGCAATTTTAGCACTTGGCTCAGTCTTACCTGAAATAGTAGGTGTCGTATCATTTGTAGGTTTGAGATCATCAATCGATACATCTGGTGCAACAGTATCGACTTCGAAAGTGACTGGCTTAGACGTACCTGTGTTTCCAGCTTTGTCTTTCGCTTCAGCAGTTACCGTGTAGTCGCCATCTTTCAAATCAGCGCTTGGTGTATATGTCCACGTTTTATCCGTAACTGTCGCAGGACCTGTCGCGACAACATTACCGTCTTTGTCACGTACCACTACAGTCACAGTCGTACCTGCTTCTGTTGTACCCGTGATTTCTGGAGTCTTGTCGTT
>JAHLFF010000018.1 GCA_018883945.1 Candidatus Acinetobacter avistercoris | reverse complement strand
GTATTGAAGTTCCCTCTCCTTTTGGAGAGGATTAGGGAGAGGTGCTTTTAAACTTCTTTCATTATTAATTCCACCCTCACCCCAGCCCTCTCCCATAGGGAGAGGGAGCCGTCACCTGATTTCATGCCTATGTGAAATCCAGAATGGAGTTCCCTCTCCTCTCAGGAGAGGGTTAGGGAGAGGTGATTTTGCTTTTTAATTCAAAACATCTCTGCCACAAATCCTCCAACACGACATCCATCCTTCTCAACACATCATGATTCCAATACCTTACAACCGTTAACCTTAAAGCCTCTAAAAACCTCGTCCGTTTAGCATCATATTGAATCGCATCATCTATCCCATGCTGACCACCATCCAACTCAATTGCCAAACCAATTTCATGACAGTAAAAATCCACAATATAAGGTTTGATCACATGCTGACGACGGAATTTAAGATTCATAAAACGCTTGGCACGCAGAACTTGCCACATCAGGTGTTCTGCATCGGTGGCGGTGTGGCGCATGGATTTGGCAAATTCTAATAATTGGGGATCGAGCTTCTTATTCATTTGGGATTTATTTTTTATTTTTAAATAATTATATCAGATTACCCTCACCCCTTGCGAAGCAGTGCTTCTCATCCCACAGGGAGAGGGAGCGTCATTTGATTTAATACTAATATGAATTTTATATTGAAGTTCCCTCTCCTGAGCAAGTTTTAAAGCACTGCTTTAAAACGAAGCGCAAGTGAGGGCTAGGGAGAGGTAATTCTAATTAAATTAAAGCATCCCATGCCTTAAAAACATCTCTAAGCCACTCACCTTCTTCATATATTTTAACCGTTCTTTTTCTAATTTAATCTGCTGTTTTATAGTGGCAGTATCTTCATCAATTTGCTTATACAGGTCAGTAATCTGAAGCTTGCCTTTCGACTTTTTCACCGCAATTCTGGTTTTATCCGACCACACCAAAGTCTCAATTAATGCATCAATTTGACCTTGTAATGTCTGACTCTGCGCATCCAGAGCCAGTTGATAAAACTTCAGTTGCTCAGCATTCAAACCTTTTTGTGAAGGATCCCGGTCTTGCTCGATCTGCAACTGCATTTTCAATAAAGTGAATAAATCCTGCTTTTCATAAGCCGCATTGGCATGTTGCAATAACTCTGTCTTTTTTATTTTTTTTATATCGTTCGATTCACGGTCAGGATGGATGATGGCAGCAATTTTTAAATAGACCGTTTTCAATGACTGCTCTGCCAGTTTTGTAGCCTGCGCCTGTTTTTCCTGCTGACGTTTTAGTCTGGCTTGCTCACGTGCCTGTTGAAAATGTTCAGCATTCCATTCTTCAAAATCATCTGTATCAGTCGGATCTAAACCATTTTGGTCTTCAAAGAATCGTTCTAGTTCATTTGTTTTGTTTTGGCTTTTTCTGAATTGGGCATGTTCATTCAGCTGCTGATAGTAATTATAAATTTCATTGACTTTAATGGCTTGTTGCACCGACATTGCCTGTGAATCTTTTAAGTAAGCGGCAAGGGATTGAATTTTTTCATCCATTACCACGATCTCGGCCTTGGAAAATTCTGCCTCATGCAGATGCTGCCATAACTGTTCAAGCTGCGCGAACAAAACACCATGCAATTCATGATAAACCGGTATGAAAGTTTGCTGTGTATATTGTCGAATCTCTTGTTCAGCCTGCTGCCACTGTGCAAGCTCCAGCTTCTGCTGTTCAATTTTATCAATCAGGCGATCCAGCTTTTTCTGCTGTGGCGAAAGCGCTGTGAATGGCTGAATGATGGTTTTTAAATTGAAAGACATGATATTCAAGATAAGCAGGACAGAGTGCTCAGTTTAACGGTTTTATCGGCCAGATGTATGTCAGTTATCGACACAAATATACACCCTATACCAATAAATTTTGTTTAATATCAATAAATATGGAAATCGCTTCAATCATCACTGGGCTGAAAGGAGATTCAGATGGCGACTCAGGCAGATTTAATCTTTAATCAGGAACTGGCTGCGTGGGTACAAGCGCTGGGGTCTGTGTTTGCAATTTTTGTCGCCATTAGTGTGCCCTTATATTTAAATCATCTGGCGCAAAATCGCGATAACGCCTTACAAAACATGCAAAAACAAAAATTTTTTGTCACGATGCTGCCAACGCTGTATCGCATTCGGCGCTATAGTGCTGACTTTATTGAACAAATGCAGTCACATCAACAAAGCACCCAAAATATCCTGCATACCTTGGAAACTGAATACCTGGAATTGATTCCGGTCTTTTCTAAAGAACTGCATATATTTGTACATAGTCAAATTTATGACCCAAACCTGAATCAATTGGCATTTGAGCTGCTTCATTCCGAAGAGGTTCTGCAACAACATTTATTACAGCCTGAAAACCGGAAGCAGCTCAAGCATCAGGCTTTACTGACTCAACATAGCCAACATATTCATGATGTCAGCCGTCAGCTGATTAAAAAGATTGAAGAGAGCCATCACCTACACTCTTAGATTGCCTGCTTAAAGCAGTATTATGTAGGTGAATGACTCAAATAAAATGATTATTCCACAATCACACGACCATTTAATGGCTGTACCGGACGGTTATTCGGATGCCCCATCAATTTGGAAAATTCAGCGATCTGTTTGGCTGAAGCCTGCTGGATCTCTTTTAGAATCAGCCAGCGCACACCTTCTGAGCAAGGTGGCGTGGTCAAAGAACCACTAAAGCGGTAATAATCCAGATTTTTAGGTAACAACTGATTGACTGGTTGTGGTGTCTTTAACACAACTTTTTCACCCTGCTTTTTCGGCAAACGGTTCCACATGCGTTTTAGCATCTGACTGTCCTGCCCCTGCTCGAACATCATGCCAACTACTGCCAGCTCACCGTCCGCATTGGCATGTACAAAATGGATTTCTAAAGGATAGCTTTTACCTTTAATCAGGTTTTCACTCGGACTATGCAGATGGAACTGTTTCAGCTCAAAACGCTCACCATCCAGTTCCAGTTCTCCCCCTTCGGCAAAATCTACCTGAATGGTATGACCTTTATTTTCAATAGCATGAATCATGGTGTTATAGCTAAATTTAAGCGGTTCCAGTTGCGCTTTTACTGTCCGCTCAATATTAATTGGCGACTGATATACACCATCACAGGCAGCATATTTCTGACTTAAATTTGACCATTTTTCAGGCTGCGTATAGCCCCAACTGGCGTCTGCATAGCCTGTTGTACTCAAACCAAGCACCGTTAAAAATGTGAATATTTTTTTCACAATATTGTCCCTCTTAGAACCGTCATCAAGAATTTTTCATTTAGAAAACAATTTTTTAGCTTTATCACTGACTATTTTTCAGGGCACAAACTACAGATTTTTACTCAATTTGGGTGATTCATTTACAATTTTCCAAACACTTAAGCTGACAATAAGCCGCTTAATCAAAATTTATTAATTATATTTCAATGAGATAATTATTCTAATCCATCAAAAAGAATACTTGAAAAATGTGATTTTACTCACAATCAGAATGGTGAATATTTATACAATATTTACATGAAACTTCTATCTTATTTTCGATAATCCCGAGAATAGAATAATAATTAAGATCGTTTTATTTTTTAATAATCTATCGCCTATTCATAAACTTACACAAACACAGCAGTAAATAAACCGGCTGGATTGCTAGACTCGGTGCAACGCATAAAATAGGAGCCGCCGAATGGATTGGGCCTCAATCTTTATTCAGGATACAACTTGGGCATTTGCATCAGAGATTTTGCTGCGTTGTATGTTGATGTACATCATGATTATCCTGTTTTTACGTCTGACAGGAAAACGTGGTGTGCGGCAACTTTCGATCTTTGAAGTTGCGATCATTCTGTCCTTGGGCTCAATTGCCGGCGACCCGATGTTTACTGAAGATATTCCTCTGATTCAGGCTGTTCTGGTCATGTCGGTGATTATCTTGATGTATCGCCTGACCACCTGGCTGATGATGAAATATCAATGGTTTGAAGACCTACTGGAAGGCAAACCAATTTATATCGT
>JAHLFF010000017.1 GCA_018883945.1 Candidatus Acinetobacter avistercoris | reverse complement strand
GACGGTGCGCCAAACTCGACTAAAGACACTATGGCACGCACGATTATGAATCACTCCTTAGCCAATGGTGCTTATGCTTTTTCAAGCAGACCAGATATTGATAGTAGCGGTGTGCTAAAGCCTGTGCCACTAAAATCTAATCTATTTGCGGGTGAAACTGGTGGTTGGGAATATATTGGTGAATATGCAAAAAAATTGCGTAATCGTACCTCATTATCCAACACTCAGAAGAACGCTGCAGATATGAATATCAAAACAGCGGTAGTTGGTTTTGGTTCATCTTTTGCAGGTATCGCTAAAAATGCGAATGGTACATATGATTGTAAGAGTGCACCAACTCAAGATGCAAAAAATGCCTGTTTGTGGGGGAGTGCAGAATATGGTGATGGCGGATTCTACTATGCTGAAAACTCAGAAGATATTAAAAATAGTATTCTTGATTTTGTAGACAAAGCTGGGGCGAGCTTTCAGGCTACCGCTACAGGTAGTCCGACTATTCCAGTAGACAGCTTAAATCCAGTTCAGTTGCAGCCATATGGCTATTATGCGGCATTTGAACCAAAACCTCAGGAGAATGCCCAGCTTTGGGCGGGGAATTTAAATAAATACA
The DNA here is from genome assembly GCA_018883945.1 of Candidatus Acinetobacter avistercoris. Taxonomy (GTDB): domain Bacteria; phylum Pseudomonadota; class Gammaproteobacteria; order Pseudomonadales; family Moraxellaceae; genus Acinetobacter; species Acinetobacter avistercoris. Next base: position 3,171 of record JAHLFF010000017.1, on the reverse strand, counting down.
ATTTAAGAAATGGTGAATTGGTCGATAAAAATTCAAAACGCTTAATTTTAAGTACGGGTGCACTCAACAAAGATGCTGTAGGTTTATGGGCTAATGGTGTCAAAGGGCAATTGGAACTGGGAACACTCACCGCTGAAAATGGTAACCTAAGTTCTAAGCGTAAAGTATTTACCAATCGAGTTATTAAAGACAATCTTACTGCGGACTCGGGAAGCAGTTTAGCGCAAGTTAACTTAATGACTTTGTTTGCAGACAATGAAGACGTTGCCAAATTTAAACATGATGCAGACAAAAACTATTGGTTAAATTTCTTGGGCTATGATGTTGGCGTTTCAGACAATATTGCAAGTTTGGGTGACTTAGCAAGTAAAGCAGAGTACCGAGAGCTTGGAAGCGTGATGCACTCTACGCCAGTCATGCTGACGCAAGAAGGTAAAATTACGGTTGTAGGTGGTAAGTTGACTACAACGGGCCGTAAAGATTACCTTATGTTTGGGTCTACACAGGGTGCGTTACATGTAGTAGATGATGATGGTAAAGAAGTATTTGCATTTGTACCGCATGAGATGATGAAAAATCAAAAAAATGCCTTTATAGCCAGTGGCAAATATACAGGCTCAGGTAAGAACAACTTGTTTTATGGCGTAGACGGCCCTTGGACAGCACATACGCAATATGTTTCAAAAAGTGATGGAACTTTAACGGTTAAAGATTCTGGGCGTAAAGCAAGTGATGAGGATAATGCACAGAACCTGGTAGGTATGCAGTGGGTGTATGGTGGCTTGCGTATGGGAGGTAAAAGTTATTATGCGCTAGACCTAACTGACATTGAAAAGCCTAAATTGAAATTCCATATTAACCCAGATGCTGATAGTGCCTCTGCAGCGCTCAAAAAAATGGGCCAAAGTTGGTCTAAACCAACCCTTGCTTATGTGAATTGGGGCGATACGCGTAAGCTTGTAATGTTTGTAGGTGGTGGTTACGATCCTGTTTATGAAACTCATAATGCAAATCCAAGTGGCACCAACGGTAATGGTGTGTATATGTTTGATGCACACAATGGTGATTTACTTTGGTGGGCGAGTGATAGTGAAAAAACAGGTGCTAGCCATTTTACTCAGAACAACGAGTTAAAATATAGCGTTGTTTCACAAATTAATGCTATTGATCGTGATGGAGATGGTTTAACAGATCATATCTATTTTGGCGATTTAGGTGGGCAAGCCTTTCGTGTTGACTTTAATAATCGAGCAACAGATACAGCAAACTTTGCAACACGCGCAGTTAAGTTATTTACTGAGCATCAGGGTTCTGGTCTGAGTCCTCGCTTCTATGAAATGCCGAGTGTTTCTATTCATCAAGATGATGGTAGCTACTTTGCTGCAGTAGCATTCAGTTCTGGTAATCGTAGTTCACCACTGGCGGGTTTAAACTCTACCACTAGTGCGAATGACGCCGTATTTGTGGTTTATGATAATGATGTTGCACGTCAGGATTTATATAAAACTGGAATATCATTAAATACACAAAATGAAGTTTTAACTGAACTTGACTTTGATAATGGTGTAGCACGTCGCGGCCAAAATAATACTTTAAATGGTGGCTGGAAAGCTTATTTTGATAATGGTAAGCCAGGTCGCTATAAAGGTATGAATGACTTGTACGCCTTAGATGGTATGCTTTATGTCAATGTTTATGACCGAGATGGTACTGGCATTGGTGGGGATTGTGGTGCTGGTGTAGCGGGTGACTCTTATCTGTACCAATATTGCTTACCTACAGGAAAGTGTGATTTTTATTTGGGTTCTGGAAACAAACCAAGTCGTGTGAAACTCGGTGCAGGTATTTTGGGCACGGGTTTAGGTCAGGGCTTTAAAAATGATCCAAATACCGTGAGTCTGGTGGTGAATCGTGATGAGCCATCTGCTTTGGATTGTAGTTTGCCTGCCAATAAAAACTTGCCGCAGTGCCAATTGTTCGATACACGTGTGAAATTACAACAAATGCGTTGGTATGAGTCACGCTAGGGGGGAGTATGCAATTTAAGAAAGGCTTTACCCTAATTGAGTTGATGATTGTGGTCGTTGTGATCGCAATCATTGCAGCCGTAGCGATTCCGAGTTATGCCGCGTATATTCAGCGAAAAGATCTTGCTTTAGCAAAGCAGGAAGCATTGCGAATAGCGACGGAGCTAGAAAAGTTCAAAGCAAAAAACTTTAGCTATAAAGGTTTTGATGCAACATACTTATATACAGGTTATGCACCATCTACAGGCACTTTAGCAATTCCTGTAGATGGTTCAGATACCAAATTCATCCTCACCTTATTAGATTTAACCACCAAAAAGCCCTTGTCTATACAACGAGGCGAAGACGGAAACGAAATCACAGATTCAAGCGCTACACGTGGTTTAAACTGGGTGATACGGGTTGAACGTGCTAAAACAGGTACAACCTTAAAACAACCGCGTAATTATGATTTATTATTGACTAGTGACGGTGTGCGTTGTCAAACGCGTACACCAGATATGGTATCAACATATACTTGTGGGACGGCAAATTATGAGAATTGGTAATCGAGTAAACGGATTTACACTGATTGAACTCATGATTGTTGTTGCTGTCATTGCTATTTTAGCTGCAATTGCAGTGCCTTCCTATAATAATTATAAAGTGCGCGCCAATCGTGTTGAAGTACAAACAGAATTGATGCAACTTGCGCAGCGTTTGCAAAGCTATAAGGCTATGAATCATAGTTATAGAAATGCAACATTGGCGAGTATTGGAGGAAGTAGTACATTTCCAAGCCATCAAGCTTTATATAATATTGATTTGGCAATTGATGCATCTAATCAAGCATACATGTTGTCTGCCTTACCTACTTCTACAGGGGCACAGAAAGGGAATGGAGGCTTGAGCCTTGATCAAACAGGTCGTCAATGCTGGTATAAAAATAATGATTCTCCTGTCTTACAAGTGAAGAAAGACGAAAATGGTAATGACGTACTTGTAACACCGTGTACACACAAATGGACCGCTAACTAAATCCAAAATTGTAGCTAACCTACTTTTAATCTTTCATTCAGGGTAAACTTCGCGTAAAATGTTGCCCTCTATGAAAGGGGTTTGAAATGTATCGGTGGTCGGTGCAGGGATAATCCGTAAAAACTAT
>JAHLFF010000136.1 GCA_018883945.1 Candidatus Acinetobacter avistercoris | reverse complement strand
TTTGTGAATCATCAGTTCAAAATGAGGGTATTTATTAAATAAATATTGGGTGGTATTTTAAAAAAGTTCAATTAGAATCCAAAAATTCATATGAATAAATATCTGGGGGAATATCGCAGGGTGCGATATTTACTTATAGAAAAATTAGCTTGAGGAATGCTCATGCAGATCGGAATCCCTACCGAAACTGTCGTCGGTGAAAGTCGAATCGCCGCTACACCGGAAACAGTCAAAAAATTCATTAGCGCAGGTCATAGCGTTGTTATTCAACGTGGTGCAGGCGTTAAAGCAGCCTTCATCGATAGTGCTTATGAACAAGTCGGCGCTACTGTGACAGACGATGCTTATACTGGAAGTCAGTTGATTTTGAAAGTTCGTGCCCCTAAAGGCGATGAGATTCAAAAGCTTTCTGCCAATACAACCGTCGTTGCAATGTTTGATCCATATCGCAATACGGAACTCGATCAATTTGCAAATCAGCAAATATCTGCATTTGCATTAGAGCTATTGCCTCGAACTTTATCTCGTGGGCAAAGCATGGACGTATTGTCCTCTCAAGCTAACTTGGCAGGTTATAAATCTGTACTTTTAGCAGCCGCAGAATACCAGCGCATGTTTCCAATGTTGATGACCGCAGCAGGTACAGTTAAACCTGCACGTGTAGTGATCATGGGTGTTGGCGTGGCAGGACTACAAGCGATTGCAACCGCGAAACGTTTGGGTGCCATTGTAGAAGCGACAGATTTACGTCCAACCGCACGTGACCAAGTGGAATCTTTAGGTGGCAAATGGCTAGATGTGCCAATGTCCGACGAAGAAAAACAAAAAGCTGCTGATGCTGCGAAAAATGGTTATGGCTGGATGCCAGGTGAACAATATATTCAAGATCAAGCAGCCATTGTGGATAAAGCTGTTTCAAATGCGGATATCGTGATTACCACAGCGCTTCTTCCTGGTCGTGATGCACCTCGTCTAATTCGTGCTGAAACGGTCGCGAAAATGAAACCGGGTTCAGTGATTCTTGATATGGCCGTTGAATCTGGCGGAAATGTTGAAGGTTCGGTATCTGGTGAAAATGTGGTGACTGAAAATGGCGTGAAAATTTTGGGTATTCCGAATATTCCAGCCACGGTGTCTACAGAAGCATCATCACTTTATGCACGAAATGTATTCAATTTCGTAGAAACGCTTTTTGATCAAGATAAGAATTTTAAGATCAATCAAGAAGATGAAATTCAAAAAGCATTGCTTGTCACGCATAGCGGTCAAGTCCTGTTTAAACGTGGTTAAGGAGACTAATCATGGTTGAAACAATAACTATTTTCGTTCTTGCAATCTTCGTAGGTTATTACGTGGTTTGGGGCGTGACACCAGCATTACACACCCCTTTAATGGCGGTGACCAATGCACTTTCATCCATCATCATTGTGGGTGCGATGATTCAAACTGTGGGCTTACCTGTGATGGGTGTAGAAGGCAGTGTGGATTTTCAAACGATTAATGTGGTGAGCGTGTTGGGTGCGATCGCCGTGTTCTTGGCAAGTATTAATATTTTTGGTGGTTTCGCAGTGACTGCACGTATGCTCGAAATGTTTAAACCAAAACAAAAAAAGAAAGAGGGCTAAGCCATGGAATTTATTCGAGAGTATGCGGATTGGTTCTACCTGATTGGTGCCGTTCTTTTTATTTTAACGCTTCGTGGTTTGTCTGGTCCTAAAACAGCGATTCAAGGTAATCGTTATGGCATGATCGCCATGGGAATTGCAGTACTTACGACATTCTTCGTCGCAGATAATCCAGTGGTTTGGATGATTTTAGGCGCGATGGTTTTAGGTGCGATTGTGGGCATTGCACGTGCACGTACAGTGCCAATGACGCAAATGCCTGAAACAGTTGCGTTGATGCATTCACTTGTCGGTCTAGCTGCGGTTCTCATTGCGATTGCTGCGATTATTCATAACAACAAGTTAATTGAGTTGGGTCCAGATTTACTTGCTGTGAATGGTGTTGATTTTCACCAAATGAGCCGAGTTCATTTGTTTGAATTGTTCATTGGCTGCTTTGTTGGTGCGATTACCTTTACTGCATCTGTATTTGCTTATGGTAAGTTGGCTGCAAAAAAATGGGCAAAAACCATTTCGGGTACTTGGGTTAAACCTGTACAAGCCATCATTTTTATCGCAATGCTTGCGGCGGGTATCCATTTCTTCTTGACTGGAAATATGACGTCTTTCTGGGCAATGACGGGTCTTGCTCTGGTGTTGGGTTGGGTTTGGATTGCGCCAGTGGGTGGCGGTGACATGCCAGTCGTGGTTTCATTATTGAACTCATTCTCAGGTTGGGCTGCAGCAGGAATTGGCTTCACACTTGAAAATAATATGTTGATCGTAGCAGGTTCACTTGTTGGGTCTTCAGGTGCGATTTTGTCTTATATCATGTGTAAGGCAATGAACCGTTCAATCATCAATGTACTGTTTGGTGGTGCAATGGGTGGAACAGCTGCCGTTGCAAACACAGGTGATAAAGTTCAACGTAATCATCGTTCAGGTTCAGCAGATGACGCAGGTTTCCTAATGTCCAATGCAGACAGTGTTGTGATTGTGCCTGGTTATGGTATGGCGCAAGGCCGTGCACAGAACGCGGTGAAAGAACTTGCCAACATCTTAAAAGAACAAGGTGTGACGGTACGTTTTGCGATTCATCCTGTTGCTGGACGTATGCCGGGTCATATGAACGTGCTTTTGGCAGAAGCAGATGTTGCTTATGAAGATATTCTAGAAATGGATGAGATTAACTCAGACTTTCCTGCAACAGATGTGGTGCTGGTGATTGGTGCAAATGACGTAGTTAACCCAGCGGCTAAAGACGATCCGACATCACCTATTTATGGTATGCCAATTCTGGAAGCACATAAAGCGCGCACAATCATGGTGATTAAGCGTTCTATGGCGACAGGTTATGCAGGTCTAGACAATGACTTGTTCTACAACGACAAAACCATGATGATTTTTGGTGATGCGAAAAAAGTTGTGGAAGACATGACTAAAGCGATCAATGGCTCAGGTCACTAATTCTTAGGTCAAAGATTAAAATTAAAAACTGCCGAAAGGCAGTTTTTTTATGTGCGAATTTCTAGGCAGATACTAGGTGAGTCATCTTAAAAAATCGCGCATATATAAAAAAGTATTTTTAATGAGATGACTGAAGTACTTTTCAATAGTCAGAGTTTCTGAAAAATTAGACAATAGCATGGTTATAGACTCATATTTTCTAAAAATAAATTGGCTATGCTTACTTTCTTAAAACTGCAATATCAGTCTTAATCTGAATGAGGATCCGTCAGATTGATTCTGAATTGATCATTTCAAAATTACTTAAGGCTTTGATAGAGTCGGAGTAGAGCAGAATAGGATTTAAAAAAGACGGGTTAAAAAGCAGTTCATTAAATGTTTAGTTTTTATATTGAGAAGATCAGTAAGATCATAATTGTTAAATGAACGCCCAATAGGGGATATATTTTTTTAAAATGACGATTGAACCAGATGACAGGAATTAAAAAAGCGACTTAAAGTCGCTTTTAAAATTATTACGCTACAGATTCTGCTGTATTGCGCCATAAGCTTTCTAGGTCATAGAATTTACGTGCAGTAGGAAGCATTAAGTGAACCACAACGAAACCTAGATCCACAAGAATCCATTCTGCATCGCTTTCACCTTCAACACCAATCGGGCGAAAACCAGCTTTACGTGCTTCTTCAGCAACGTTGTTAGCCAATGCTTTCACATGACGGGTAGATGTACCTGATGCAATCACGATAGCATCGGCAACATTACTAATCGCGCTGATATCCATGACTGTGATATCTTTAGCTTTAACGTCTAGCAATGCCTCTTGTACAACTTTCAAACAAGATTGTACGTCTTTAGATTGAGAATTCATTGAGAGTTCGTGAGAATTAGAAGCGCCGGGCGATGGTTCTAAATTCATGAGAAGTGTTTTTTCCTGACTATAACTCAATCTATAACTATAGCGCTTTTATGTAAAAAATTCAAATTTAGCATTGAATAATTCAGTAAATCCTTAGTTCAAAAAGTATTTATTTTTCCAAGCAAAAGATGTTGATGAATTTGGGCTAGGTTTATACTCAGCTGCAACATAACCTGAATACGGACTTTTCTGTAAATAATCAAAAATTTCCTGAAATTGGATATTCGCTGTATCAGGTTGATTACGTCCCGGACAATCTGCAAATTGAATATGTCCAATTTGATTTATATTAACCTGTAATGCGTCTAATACATTTTCTTGCATCATCGCCATATGATAACAATCAAACTGCATTTTTAAAGCAGGGTGTTGGACGGCTTCTATGATCTCTTGAGCTTGAGCAATATTCTGGACCAAAAAATGAGGCATGTCTGTGCCATTAATCATTTCAAATACAGGTTGAATCTGATGTTCGGCCAGTTTTGTAGATGCATATTTTAAGTTGCTTACAAGGGTCTCTATACAAGATAAACGCTCAACATCTAGCGGTTTTCTGCCGGCTAAAATATTGACACGAGGTACGGCAAGTGCATGTGCATACTCTATTGCAAGATCAAGCGCTTGCTTAAATTCAGCTTCAGCTCCCGGCAAACCAGCAATGCCGTTTCCACCTTGCATTAAGTCACCAGCAGGAACATTCATCAGACAGAGTTTTAATTGGTGTTGATTTAACTGCTGACGGATATCAGCAATGCTGAGCTCATAGGGGAACTGAATTTCAACTGTGGAAAATCCATGTTCAGCGGCTAAAGCAAAACGCTCAATAAGAGGCACTTCAGTAAAAATCATGGATAAATTAACCGCAAGTTGAATCATATGTCTACCTTATATAAAAACGCTAAGACTTTATTTTCAATATTTTATTTTTCAATATATTGAATGATCGTTGCTAAATCTGACTCAGCAAAACCCGATTGTTGATGTGACTCAAGCTGTAATAACGCGCGCTCTGCAACAGGAATATTTAAATCAAATTGTTGGGCCAGTTGCACTGCATTATTCAGATCTTTTGAAAGTGTTTTGACTTTCCACTGAACAGGTTCAAATTGATGCGTTGCCATACGGGGCGTTAAAATCTGAAAGGGTTTTGAGTCCGCAAATCCACCAGCAAGGGCAGGTGCAAGTAAGCTAGTATCAACGCCTGCTTGTTGTGCAAGTGCGACTGCTTCAGCAATAAGCGTACTATTCGCAGCAACGATTAACTGATTACAAATTTTAGTGGCTTGTCCCGTTCCTGTTTCACCCATACGTGTCAAACGCTGTGAAAGTACAGAATAAATGGGAGCTAAGCTTTGAATTGTGGCGGTGTCTCCACCAGCGAAGATCACCAAACTGCCATTTTCAGCGCCTGCCGTACCCCCAGAGACTGGTGAGTCTATCCATATAGCATCACGCTGTTGAGCTTGTTCTGCCAATAACTTGGTTTTGCTAACAGACAAACTTGAAAAGTCGACCAGAATTTGATCTGCTTTGAGGTGATTTTTGAAATGATCAAAAACATTTTGAACAGCATCATCATCTGAAAGACAAATCAAAACCACTGGATAGGTTGCAATTCGATTCAGTTCGAGCATTTCTGCTCCCAAATTAATCAGCGGATCACACGCACTTGCTGTCCTATTCCATACTGCAACCGAATAGCCTGCTTGAATTAAGCGTGTGGCCATTCGACTGCCCATTAAACCCATTCCTAAAAAAGCAATTTTGGTTTTAATGTCTAAACTCATTGTGCACCTATATTATTTATACTGGCGAGGTAAAAATTTGACGTCAGGATTCTTGTCTTTTTTACGCGCAATCAAACTATTTTTTCCCAAAAGCAGCTTCAATTGCCAAATTTTTTCTAAACGTAAAGACTTTTTCGGATTATGTTCCATGGCGTCGAGGACTTGTTTAACTGCGGCCACAGCATCTGGAGAGCGTTGAATAATTTCTTCTGCAAGCTGCTGTGCTTTTTCTAGCGGAGTTTCGGCTAAATGTGTGACTAAACCAATTTCTTTGGCATATTCAGCATCAAAAATACGCGCAGTTAATGACAGCTCTTTAGCAAGATCAACACCAATAATTCCTTTGATCGTGCGAGTTAATCCCATATCAGGGACTAAGCCCCAGCGAGTTTCCATAATAGACATTTGCGTTTTAGGGTGTGCAATTCGAATATCAGCAGCCAAGGCCAATTGCATACCTGCGCCAAAACAGTAACCTTCAATTGCCGCAATCACAGGAACAGGAAGTTCTTGCCAAATGAGAAATGCTTTTTGAAATAAACTTTGACCCGGTTTTATAAGCTCCCAAGCAGCGTAGGCTTTATTCTTGGGATTATTTAAATCAGCTAGATCAATACCTGCGCTAAATACTTGAGCTTCACCGATCAAAATTACGCAACGAATACTTCGATCCTGTCTAATTTTATCAGCCGTTTTGACCAGTTCTTTTAATAGGGCAAAGCTCATCGCATTGCGTTTATCTGGACGGTTTAAATAGACTGTTGCGATACCATTATTCTTTTCTACTCGAAGCAGCGTCATGATCGATACTCTGGATTATTGTTTATCTGATCAAGCATAACATGTGTTTTTAATGCGTACGTGACAGCATAGTCATGGAAATCAGTCAGAATAGATAACAAATTCAATTTACGAATTTAAAATTAATTTTGCTGCATTTTCAACATCTTCAGTTGCCAATTGCAATTGTTGGAAGCGATCTAAAATAGCTTGAACAAAGGGCTCATCTGCTTTGCGACGTTCTTTACGTAATGTCGATACGAATTGTTCAAACTCACCTGTGATTTGTTGTAATTTTGGTGTGCCGACATAGCGTGTAGCACCATATAAACGATGTAAGACATGCTCAAGTTGAGGATAGTCTTCCATTTCAATGAGCTGCTTAATTTCATTTAATTCAATGTCAAAGCTATCGACCAACATGCTCAACAAATCGTGAGCTAAATCTTCTTTATTGGCGGCGAGTTGAATGGATTGATTCCAATCTAAAATTGAATGATCCAGACTTTCTATACGTAAGATTTTTTCAGATGTTTTAACTGGATTAATAAATTTGTCACTGGTCCATTGCGTTAAAATATGGATGATCTGATCCATCTGAATCGGCTTAGTCACATAATCATCCATACCAACTTTGAGCAATTTTTGTTTTTCATCGGCAAGGGCATGTGCCGTGAGTGCGATAATCGGCATGCGCATGTCTTCAATAGTCGATTCTAATGAACGTATAGCACGCGTGGTATCGATCCCAGACATGACCGGCATTTGAATATCCATAAAGATCAAGTCAAAAGGTTTTAACTTTTGTTGAATACGTTGCTGAATAATTTCAAGCGCTGCTTGTCCACTTTGTGCTTTGGTGGTCTGCACATTAATTTCACCCAATAATGCTTCTAATACCACTAAATTGGGGAGGTGATCATCGACTGCCAAAATATGCAAATTGAGCGCTTTAAAATCATCGTGCTGTTCTTGTTCGAATATCGGTTGGTTTTCTAAAAGTTGAATGAGTGAGCTACGACTGAGCGGTTGATAAAGTGGACGTGCTTTGTATTCATTGAGCATGCTCAGATCTAAAACCATTTGGTAGCCATAAACAGCCAAATGCCCGTCATAACGTCCACGAATTTCTTTAAGTAGGGCTTCGGTATCACCGCTATGATCTACAATTAACCATGTATTTTCAGCATCTAGTTTTTGTGAATTTAATCGACTGAATAAATCTAATATCGACTGTGATTCCGTATGTTCGACATCATAATTTTCTAAATAATGACGCAATACATTCGCTGTAGCAGGATGGGCTAGATATGAAACGACATGGATATCATCAAATACAGGATGAATAATCTCTTCTTCATCAACGCCAAATCGAGCACTAAACCAGAATGTAGAACCTTTTTCAGTGGGCGCACGTTCTTGATTGTCTTCGAAGCCAATTTGACCATGCATTAAGCTGACCAATTGTTTAGAAATCGCTAAACCTAAACCAGTTCCCCCAAATTGACGAGTGACCGATGCATCACCTTGAGAGAATGATTCAAATAGACGTTTGCGATCTGTGCCGCTTAAACCAATGCCGCTGTCTTGTACACTAAAATGTAATAAACACTGTCCAATATCATCATGCTCCATACGTGCACGGACAATAATTTCACCATCTGGCGTGAATTTGATCGCATTGGAAATCAAGTTGGTGAGAATTTGTTTGAAACGGAGCGCATCACCAAATACATGTTTCGGCACCGTATCCGCATAGTAAAAGGCCATGTCGATTTGTTTTTGTGCTGCCAATGGAGACAACATATCCATTACATCATAAATGGCTTCTTCTAAATCGAAGGGTGCGATTTCGAGTTCTAATTTACCTGCATCAATTTTAGAAAAATCGAGTACATCATTAATCAAAGCCAATAAGTGTGCGGATGATTTACGAATCGTTTGTAAGTATAGACTTTGGTCATTACTGAGATTGTCTTGACGTAAAAGCAAATGAATAAAGCCATCAATACTGTTGAGTGGCGTACGTAATTCATGACTAATATTGGCCAAGAAAACAGACTTTGCTTGATTGGATGAAATGGCTTGGTCACGTGCTTGTTTATAGGTGATGTTTTGCACTTCAAGCGTGTCTAAAGTACGACGTAAATCGTCTTCCGTTTGTTCAGTATGTTCTTTCAGTTCTAAAAAGCTAAAGTGTAAGCGCTTAACAACATTCGCGATATCTCGTTGTAAGAGTCTGAGCTCTCCTGTGCTATTAATGACCATATGCTGATCAAGCGTATCTGCGTTCAAACGTTGCAGTTGCATGCGAATTTCATACATCGGTGCAATCCATCGTCTCGAATAAAAATTCAAACACAATAGAAGTAATAATAGCGTGAGTAAGCCCGTGGTGATGAGGACGATAAAAACGCGATATTGAGAAATCGCCAAGGGCTGATTGTCGAGTTCAATCACTAACCAGCGCTGAGTTTGATTGGGCGATGTAAGCTTGATGCCATATATATTGTTTTTTTGATCGTGGACTGGGCCAAAAGTGTTGTACTTGACTGGGAATTTAGGCCACTTACGATTGCCTTGATATCCAAGACTAAAATAGTTGTTTTGATTTTGATCAACAATAGCGGCACTAATTAAGTACTTTTCATTAAACATTCTTTGCAAAATGATTTTTGCACGATCTGATTGCGCTACGCTGGGATTGGTTTCAACGACTTTAATAATGTTTTCAGCGGTTGATTTATAACGGTTGAGAATCGCTTGCGCTGCAAATCGTTGTTCAGATTTAGCGGAATTGGATGTTTCAGTTAAAACCAGTGCAGAACCTACACTTGCCAGTACCGCAATGGGCACAAAAATGAGCGCAATAAGTTGCCCATATGCATGGTTGAGTTTAAGACGATTAAAGAGTTTTTTATTAAAATTCGGCATGTGTAGAGTGGCTCATTCCCCATGTGAGGCATATTAGCACGCTTTATAAAAAATGACGGCGCTTTAATCGCATTCAATAAAAAGCAGTTGAAGTTAATGCAGAAGTATCGTTTTTTTCATACAATAGCCGCACCTCGATCTAGGTGCAAACAATGAGTAATACACAACCTGATTTCTTAGCAGACGAATTTTTGTTAGACCATTATGTTGGGAAAACCCCACTGGTAAGGCTTCAGCGTCTGGCGAGTCATACTCAAGCGACCGTACTTGCAAAACTAGAAGGGAATAATCCAGCAGGTTCTGTAAAAGATCGCCCTGCTTATAATATGATCATGCAGGCTGAAAAGCGCGGACAAATCAAACCTGGTGATACTTTGATTGAAGCGACGAGCGGAAATACAGGTATTGCACTGGCGATGGTTGCTGCGATGCGTGGTTACCATATGAAGTTGATCATGCCTGCAAGTTCAAGCCAAGAACGTAAAGATGCGATGCGTGCATATGGTGCTGAACTCATTGATGCCGAAACGATGGAAGAAGCGCGTGATATGGCGCTACAAATGGAAAAAGATGGTTTAGGTTTGGTTTTAAATCAGTTTGGTAATCCTGATAATGTTGAAGCACATTACTTGACGACTGGTCCTGAAATTTGGCAACAAACGGGCGGCAAAATTACCCATTTCGTTAGTTCTATGGGAACAACGGGTACGATCATGGGGATTTCAAAGTATTTGAAAGAACAAAACCCTGATGTTCAGATCATTGGTTTGCAGCCTTCAGAAGGGTCTAATATTGCGGGGATCCGCCGTTGGCCTGAAGAGTATTTGCCAACGATTTTTGATGCGAAACGTGTTGATCAAATTATGGATATTCCGCAAATTGAAGCTGAAAAAACAGCACGTCAATTGGCACGTAAAGAAGGCATCAGTGCTGGAACTTCATCGGGTGGTGCCGTTTGGGCATCGGTTAAGATTGCTGAACAGCATCCAGATGCGGTTATCGTTTGTATTGTTTGTGACCGTGGCGATCGTTATTTATCAACAGGACTTTTTTCTGTTGAAGATGAAGAATAATTAAAGAGAAAGAAAAATGCGCTTACCTGTTTTAGTGTTTGATATTGAAACATTGACTGATCTTAAATCAGGAGCGCATTTATATGGCTTAGATTTACCTCAAGAGAGTTTAGATCAGGCCTTGACGAAGCTACGCCGTCAAGAATCGGGTTCTGATTTTCAGCGCTTACCCTTACATGAAATTGTCTGTATCTCAGGGCTATGGATTGATGAAAAAGGGGTCATGACTTTATTTTCATTTAGTCAGGAAAACTTTAGCGAAGCTGAAATTTTACAAAAATTCATTTCTATTTTTGATAAACGTAATCCGACCTTGATTAGCTGGAATGGCTCTCAGTTTGACTTGCCTGTGATCTTATTTCGTGCCATGTATCATGGACTATCTGCACCGAGTTTGTTTGATCAAGGCGAAATTGACTCGCAAAAGCGCTATAATAATTACCAAAATCGTTATCATCATCGTCATATCGATTTGATGGACTTTATGGCCATGTTTAATGGGCGTAATTTTCAAAAACTGGATGACATCGCCTATCTCTTGGGGTATCCGGGTAAGCGCGGTTTAACGGGCTACTTTATTCCTGAATATGTACGTACTCAACAATGGTTAGAACTCACCAGCTATTGTGAGGGTGATGTGTTGAATACATGGTTGGTGTATTTGCGATTCTTATTGCTTAAAGGGCAAATTTTGCCTGAAGACCATCGTTTGTGGATTCAAGCGACGATTCATTATTTACAAGGTCAGCCACAGCAAAAAGATTTTTTGCGTGTTTGGCAAGAAAGTTCTACTCAGACTGATTTTACAACATCAGATTTCCCCGCTTCACAACATTAGGTATTCCTTTGAAACATAGAGCATCTACTCGCCCATCTCAGCTTCCACGTTATATTTTTAAAGTTGAGAGACTTTCACACGAAGGGCGAGGGATCGCGCATTACGCTGCTGATGAGCAAGAACACCCAAGTGACAAGCATGGTAAGAAAGTATTTATTCGTTATGCTTTACCAGGTGAAACGGTTGAGGCGCAAATTACACATCAAGCCAAAAAACTTGAAGAAGCAGAAAGTGTTCGTTTAATCAGTGAGCCTAGTCCATATCGCATAGAACCGATTTGTCCACATTTCGGTGTGTGCGGTGGTTGTAATATGCAGCATATTCAACCTGATGAACAAATTCGTCTCAAACAAGAGGTGTTGAAATCTCATCTAGAACATTTCGCAGGGATTCAAACAGAACAATGGTTAACGCCGGTGCGTTCAGATCGAGTCGATTATCGTCATAAAGCTCGGATCGGTGTACGGTATATTCCCAATCAAAATAAATTTTTAATGGGTTTCCGTGAAGCGCAGAGTAATCGACTGACTGAAATTACCACCTGTAAAATTTTAGATGCTGAGTTAGATCAAGCGTTACCTGAGCTCAAGCAGATGCTTGAAAGTCTTAAAGGCAAAGCAGACCTCGGTCATATTGAATTGGCAAAAGGTCATCGTGAAGTTGCTTTATTGATTCGCCATATAAATAAATTGAATAAAAATGATGTCAACCTATTAAAAGATTTTGCGTTAAAGAAGAGTTGGCAGTTGTATTTACAGCCAAAAGGCACCGAATCAGTTCATCGTATTGATGATGAAAATGCAGAGATGCGATTGCATTATCATTTAGATGATTTTGATATTAACTTTGCTTTTAAACCGACTGATTTCACGCAAGTGAATCCCACAGTGAATCCAAAGATGGTCAAGCTGGCATGTGAATTGCTTGATTTGAAAGGTGGCGAACGGGTACTCGACTTATTTAGCGGTCTTGGGAATTTTTCACTTCCACTCGCGCAATGTGTAGGTGCCGATGGCAACGTAGTCGCAGTTGAAGGTAGCGAGGAAATGGTGTTGCGTGGTACAGAAAATGCACTGAAAAATAGCATTAAAAATGTTAAGTTTTACGCGCAGGATTTGACGCAAGACTTTTCGCAACATTCTTGGGCAAATCAAGGTTTTGATGCACTTTTAATTGACCCTCCTAGGAGTGGTGCTGAAGAAATTATGCATTATGTGCCTAATTTTGGCGCGAAAAAAATAGTATATGTGTCATGTAACCCTGCTACATTAGCACGAGATGCTGGAATTTTAGTACGACATGGATATCAACTAAAGAAGGCGGGCGTGATGGATATGTTTACGCATACTGGTCATGTCGAATCTATTGCTTTATTTGAAAAAAGCGAATGCTAAAAGTGTTG
The DNA here is from genome assembly GCA_018883945.1 of Candidatus Acinetobacter avistercoris. Taxonomy (GTDB): domain Bacteria; phylum Pseudomonadota; class Gammaproteobacteria; order Pseudomonadales; family Moraxellaceae; genus Acinetobacter; species Acinetobacter avistercoris. The sequence goes on along the minus strand of JAHLFF010000136.1, from coordinate 6,124 downwards.
ATTTAATATAATGAAGAGTAGATTGATAGGAGAAGGGTATGGTCACAGTGCGTGAGCAGTTACCTGGACGATTCGATGAATTGTCTGAGGAAACGACTGTAGAACATGCCGCAGAAGCGCAACAAGGTTTAGCAACTTGGCTAGATCGTGTGCGTACAATTTTAGACGGTGCAGAACTTAAACAACTAGAAGAAGTCGCTCAGACTGTTTTACAGAAAGAGCTTACGTCTACCATAAATATCAAGACCAATACCTTTGCCACAGGTCTGGGAATGGCCGATATTTTGGCGCATTTGCATGTAGATGAAGATACGTTATCCGCTGCAATGTTGTACCGAAGTGTACGTGAAGGCATTACTTCACTCGAAGAAATTCAAAAGCTGTTTGGTGATAACGTTTATAATCTCGTCAAAGGTACTTTGGCGATGGGTAAACTTTCTGAGCTGATTGAAAAGAATAAACGCTTAGAAGATCATTTTAATAATAACCAGCGTGAACATTTGACAGGCATTTATAAAATGCTGATTTCTGTCACTGAAGATGTTCGTGTTGTCTTAATTAAACTTGCTGAACGAACGTACTCGCTACGTGAATTACAGCAATCTTCTCGAGAACGTCAAGAACGTGTGGCTCGAGAGATCTTGACCATCTATTCGCCTTTGGCGCATCGCTTAGGCATTGCTCAATTAAAGTGGGAACTTGAAGATCTCGCATTTCGCTATTTAGCACCAGAACGATATAAAGAAATTGCGTCATTACTGAATGAAAAGCGTTTAGAGCGTGAGCAGTACATTCAGTTCGTCGTCGACAAACTAAAAGCTGAATTATTAGGTCATGGAATCGATGCGGAAATTTCTGGTCGAGTGAAACACATTTATTCGATTTATCGAAAAATGAAAAGTAAAAACCTAAGTTTTGATCAGCTTTATGATATTCGTGCGCTGCGTGTTTTGGTCAAGTCTGTACCTGAGTGTTATCACACCTTAGGTATTGTTCATCAAATCTGGCGTCATATTCCACATCAGTTTGATGATTATATTACCAATCCGAAAGCCAATGGCTATCGTTCATTACACACAGCGGTAATTGCGGAAAATAAATCTTTAGAGATTCAGATTCGTACACAAGAAATGCACGAAGAAGCTGAGTTAGGGGTGTGTTCGCACTTTAATTATAAAGAAGGTTCAAAAACCACTGATTATTCATTTAATCATCGCTTACATTCATTGCGTTCAGTTTTAGAGCATTATCAAGAACGTAACGAAAGCAGTGGTCATCCGAATGAGGATGAGACTGAAAGTTTCGAGCAGCTACAAGACTTTGAAGATTTTGAAAAAATCTATGTGTTTAGTCGCGATGGCGATATTAAAGAATTACCGCGAAACTCGACGGTACTCGACTTTGCTTATCATGTGCATACCGAAGTAGGTAATAAGTGCTATGCAGCGCGTGTGAATCAGCGCTACGTACCTTTGACCTATACGTTGAAGACAGGCGAGCAAGTTGAAATTCTGACCAAGAAGGATCGTGAGCCTAACCGTGATTGGTTAGTCCATTCGTTGGGTTACATCAAAACAGCTCGCGCACGTGATAAGTTGCGTCATTGGTTTAGGCAACAAGATCGTAGTAAGAATTTAGAAGTAGGTCGTGATCTCTTAACCAAAGAATTGTCGCGCCTCGCAATTCATCCCAAAAGTATTGATTTAAATGATTATTGTAATCATTTTAATGTAAAAGCTGGCGAAGATATCTTGGTTGCATTGGTTAGTGGAGACATCAGTCTGCATGCCTTAATGAATCAAGTAAATCGTCATATGCACTTGGATCAGGACGAGCCTGAACTGGTATTGAAGCCGACATTAAACCCTCGTGCGAGCCATACTCTTTCTGCACATGGCATTCTGATAGATGGTTTAGATAATGTCGAACTCCATGTTGCGCAGTGCTGTCAGCCAGTACATGGTGAATCGATCGCAGGGTATATCACGCTAAATCGTGGCGTTAGTATTCATAAAGTGGCGTGTCCTGACTATGTTCGCATGATCAGTCAAGAACCTGAGCGAGCAGTTGAAGCAGACTGGGAAATGCAACCCACACGAGGGCAGAGTGTCCAGATTGTGGTGGAAGCTTACGATCGTCGTGGTTTGTTGAAAGACTTAACTCAAGTTATTTTCTCAGATCAAATTAATATTCGACAGGTTAATACTATTTCTGAATTAGATGGTATTGCGAATATGAAGTTGCTGATTGAGGTGAAAGGCTTGTCACAATTGTCACGTTTGCTGGCTCGTTTAGAACAGCAGCCGGGAATTATTAGTGCGAGACGATTGGTTCAAGGTAATTAATCACTGAAAAAAAGCCTGCAATTGCAGGCTTTTTTTGTGTCTAGCAAATTGACTAAAATTTTTGTCTTTAAAGGTCTTAGTCTTTAAAGATTTTAGTCTTTAAAATCTTAGTCTATGAAGACTTTAGATTTTGCACTTCTTAGAACCTTGGTAAATTGCAATATTGTCAAGATTTGCTTGAGATGTTGCTTTAATTTTTTGTTGTAATTCAACGTTTGAAGCATCAGAAGTATCTTGTTCGCCAGCTAAATTATTTGCAAATTGCCCAGCTTTAGTTGCTTTTTCAGAGTTTCCACCAAAACTTGAAAGTGCGCCACTTGCCACGCCAGCCCACTTACTTAATGATTTAGCCGGTGTTTGTGTAGCAGCTGCGGTAATATTTTTATCTGCTGCTTCAAAGCTACGTTTAGCATTAGATTTCTCTACAGCAAGGGTTGCACAGTCCATAGCTTTTAGTTCTTTGCTACTGATTTGTTGAACGCCGGAAGTCGTTTCAGCAAAAGTTGTTGAAGAAATAGCTGCAATAATTGCTAAAGATATGAATTTTTTCATTTATATTCTCGAAGTATGTGTGAGTTTTTATCTAAACCCTAGATGGGTTGCGGGAATATTACATAAATATGACGAAGTTGTCATTTATTTTTACTTAAAAATAAATTGCTGATTCTATTTAGGAATTGTGGGCTTAATCGAGAAACTTGGTACATTAGCTCGGATTTTACGCCAACCGTGTGGTGTGTAGCAGTCAGAAGCGAATCCTTGACCTTTACAGATTTAAAGATCTGTTGAGCAACATCATGTGGGCTTAAATGAACTCCCATACTCTGAATCGTTCCTGCATTCATATCCTTGACCATATTTGTTTTTACAAACAGCGGCATCACGTCTAAAACGCGGATACCATATTTCTGCCACTCTACATCCAAGCCTTCGGTGATACCACGCACAGCAAACTTACTTGCAGAGTATGAAATAAGATCGGCTTGACCATAAATTGCAGAAGCAGATGAAAGGTTGATCACGCGTGCAAATGAGGCGTTTTTTAAATAAGGGAATGCAGCATGACATCCATTAAGTACTCCATTGACATTGACGTCTATAGTGCGGTGATGTGCTTCAATCTCGGTTTTTTCAAAGGGCCCTGAATAGAGTACTCCTGCATTATTGACCAGAATATTAATCTCACCCGCCCAATCATTAAAATCGCTAAGGGCGTCTTGCCATTGCTGATAATTAGAAACATCTAATCGCCCTGCTTTGGCATTTTTACCCAGTCTTTGCGCGAGCTGTTCTGCCTGCTGAGTATTGACATCATAGATGCCTACTTTGTAATTATTTCGATAAAATAATTCAGCTACTGCAGCACCTATACCTTGCGCTGCCCCACTAATAAAAATACTCTGCATCATCCATGATTCCTTTTTATGTCTTTTATTTGAACTGTTCCTGCGTTAAGCAGTTGAGCACAAAAGAACGTCATTTTACAAGTCATCTCATGGATTAACGAATCAGCTGAAAGGTGTATCTCTATGGAAAAACTACTAAAAATCATGCAAGAGCTTCGAGAAAAGTGTCCTTGGGATCAAGCTCAAACACCTGAAAGCTTAACCGCTTATGCCATAGAGGAAGCCTATGAAGTTGAAGAGGCTGTCCGACAAGGCAATGCTCTGCATGTCAAAGAAGAACTTGGTGATTTGCTGTTGCAAGTTGTTTTCCAGGCACAGATGTACAGTGAACGTGGTTTATTTAATTTTAATGATGTGGTTGATGCCATTTCTGAAAAGTTAATTCGTAGGCACCCCCATGTTTTTCAAGCTGAACAATTTGAAAACCTGAGCGTAGATGAAGTAACGGCACTCTGGAAGTCAATCAAGCAATCTGAAAAAAAAGATCAGAAACTATCGAGATTAGATGAAGTGAAACATGCACCCGCTTTGATTCAAGCACAGCAAATTCAGCAAAGCGCGGCTCAAATTGGTTTTGATTTTGAATGTGTTGAAGATGCATATTCAAAACTGAATGAGGAGCTGGCAGAGCTGGAAGAAGCTGTTTTAAATCATAATTCCGATGAAATACGTGATGAATTTGGCGATTGTTTGTTTTCATTGATTAATGTCGGGCGTAAACTAGGCGTTTCGAGTGAAATGGCGTTATTGGGCACAATCCATAAATTTAAAAGTCGATTTGCCTATATTGAAGACCAAGCCCAAGAACAGCAGAAAAAAATTGAAGAAATGACTTTAGAAGAAATGGATCTGTTGTGGGAGCAAGCGAAACATCATTTAAACGCTCAACAATTAACAGCAGATAAACAAAATAAAAATATGGACTTTTATGAAAATAATCGCAATCAAGATTCAGCAGCTTTATTCAAAACCAGTGAGCTTTAAACGAATTCATTCTTTATTTTATAGTGTCGTGCTGATGTTGAGTTATGCCTTGTTCTCTGGTCATGTCATGGCTCAACAATTTGATCAGTCTTATCTGAAATGGAAAGCAGAGCAGAAAGCTGAAGATGAACGTTTAAATAAAGCGGATGCTCAGTTTTACTTGTCTAAACCGACTGTAAGCAACGCAAAGACAAATTTTACAAGTAAAAATTCAAGTGTTGGAGCAGCTGATAAAGTCCGATTGAACTCAGCCACAGTTGCAGAACTTCAACAGCTTAGTGGCGTGGGGGAGAAAAAAGCTCAAGCGATTGTGGAGTATCGACAAAAAAATGGAAAATTTAAATCTGTAGATGAGCTTCAGAATGTCAAAGGCATCGGTCCTAAATTATTGGAAAAAAATCGGGCACGTCTGGGGCTTTGATCTGTAATTTTAGATGGTATTGATCACAAAAAATTTTGAATAAATTTAAATATTCCTTACCAGATTTTGATAATCAAATTGCCCTTTGATTGTGATAGAGCTATGATTAGCACAATTATGATTTTTACGTCTTGACGTAGGAGACAGCGTCTTTTGCAAACTTTGCACGCGTCTAAGTGTGGATTATCCACCGCTCAATTACCTTCTTATATATTAGATGTTATTGATTCTTTAACCAAAGCAGGCTACGAAGCCTATATCGTCGGTGGCGGTGTACGTGACTTAATGCTAGGTTTAACGCCTAAAGATTTTGATGCAGTGACCAACGCAACCCCCAATCAGATTAAAGAAGTCTTTGGTCGTCGTTGTCGAATTATTGGTCGTCGTTTTGAATTGGCCCATGTCTATTCAGGTCGAGAGTTAATTGAAGTAGCCACTTTTCGTGCACCACCTAAAAAAGCAGTGACCTCTGCCGCGGGGATGATTCTTCGTGATAATAACTGGGGTACGATAGAAGAAGATTTTGCTCGTCGCGATTTTTCAATTAATGCGATGTATTACCAGCCACGTAAAGGAATTGTTCTAGATTTCTGTAATGCGATTGAAGATATTCAAGACAAAACTTTACGATTGTTGGGGGATCCAAAATTAAGATTCGAAGAAGATCCTGTTCGAATGCTGCGTACTTTACGCTTTGCAGCAAAATTAAACTTCAGCATTGATCCAAAAATTTTAAAAGTTTTCACTCCTGAACTGACCAATCTATTACGTGATGTATCTCCACACCGTTTATATGATGAATCGCAAAAGCTTTTCACGATGGGACATTTGAATCGTGTGTTGCCGATGCTGATTGAGTTTGGAATTTGGAATCAATTATTTGCTGAAGTTCCAGCAGATATTAATCAATTCATCGAGCGCGCTGCGCAAAATACAGATCAACGTATTCAAGTGGGTAAGACCATTAA
>JAHLFF010000135.1 GCA_018883945.1 Candidatus Acinetobacter avistercoris | reverse complement strand
CCATTACTGATCACAAACAGCTGGATAAAGCCAAACAGGCCCTGTCCAGCCCAATAGGCTTCACGGGTGTAACGCTGGGTCTGGTTAAAGGCTTCGGCTATTTCCATGCCGCGCTTTTTCAGCTCGATCTGAACCAGTGGCAGACCATTGACCAATAAGGTCACATCAAAACGGCTGGTACGGCCATTATAGTCACGGTGATCGATGGTGATTTGATTGGTCACCTGATAGATGTTCTTGCTTGGATCATCCGACAGAAAAAAGATGTGCTTACTGGTGCCATCATTAAATTTGACCGGGAACAGATCACGCAGGTTCTTGGCACGTTCAAACACTGTGCCTGTGTTTAAAAAACTGATGACCTGTTTCCACTCGCTTTCAGACAGTGCCGCAAGTCCATTGGCGCGTTCAATCTGGTTTTTTAAATTAGACAGTAGCTGGCTTTCATCCTTGAGTGTGACTGAGGCATAACCCAATTGCTGTAGCTGGCCAATCAGTTCATTTTCAAGTTGGTATTCGCTTTGAATACTCATACCTTTTGAACCTCTGCATTTCGCCAAACTGTTTCAACTTTGTGTAAAATCTTACCGATTTCTAGAATTTTGTTAGATATTTCATCAATTTCAAAAGGAATATTCTCCCAACCTAACCACCACTCAGCTTTCTTTTTTAAAAATTCATTATAGTTCGATGCTTGGAGCATATTAATATTAAGTGACTCTTTGATCTTATTAATTAAATCATCAGTGGGATGATGAAGGAACAAATAGATGGAACATTTTAAAGGACATGTATCAATAAAAAAGCTTAGAACTGCTGAACTATTTGTTTGTTTCCATTGGTCACTTGAGAAATCGATAGCATCATATTTTTGTTGATCGGTACCCCATGTATATGACCGACTATATGGTTCATAGCTTTCAATACTAGTTTCCAATTTTGTATTTATTAGACTAGCCGTTTCATTCAGAAAGTCTTCCTTTAATTGAATTAAAGCAGATATATCTTTATAGCTGTTCTGCACAAAATTATATTCTTGATCGTTCATTTTCTTTTCCCCAAAATGCTCTAAATGCATTAAAAACTCTCTCGCAAACAGCCCCCATTTGTTGTAAGGATTTTTCAGCATCACTTGTGATAAATACGTTCTTACATATTCTGCATACACACTAAACGCAAGCCCAAACCAACCTTCAACATTGGTTTTTCCATCGATACAAAATACGATTTTAAATGGCTTTAACTCGGCAAACTTGTCAGCAATATGAGTCTCATAATCTGTAAAAGGATTGTTTTGAATATGTTTAACTTTACATTCAATTAAAAAGATAGCTTTATCACTTTCAATAAGTAAATCGATACGACTCCCAGAAGCTGTCGGAACTTCAATTGAAATTTTTTTCGCCGATCCATAATCATCCGCGTCGACAGATGGATTGAGTGCATTCACAGCATTAGTCAAGCCATCAAAAAATACAGAACCCAGACCATGATCATTCTCTGGATTCAGAAAATAGCTAAGCAACTCTGTAGTTGGATTTTCATAGTGCTTCCGAATTGCCGTATCAAAAAATGTTTTTTCACGAGGTGGCACTTTATATTTTTTGGCTACCTCTAATAATTTTTTATAATGCCCCAATACATCATCATTCATTATTAAAACTCAATCTAATCTATTTACTAAAGTGAAATTTGTTCTACTTGATTCTGCTGCCATTCTTCATATGACAAATGATTAGAGCTATTTTTCCATTCTTTACGACCATTTGATGCACGACCTAAAATCACTGCACCAGCAGCAGATGGGCTTGAAAACAAATAGTCTTGTGTAAATTCGAATATATTTGGATCAATGACCCCATTTGCCAACAATACAGGACGTAAGTTCTTCATGTAATTGTGATTTGGTTGACTAACTTCTGGACGCACTTTAGATCCTTTCAAAACATAAAATTCGCCATCTATGACCTGGGCTTTCGCATCTACATCTTTTACAGATAGGTAAAATATCGCATCCTCAATTCGAGGATTTATCAATTTATCTTGGACTTTCAATACATCACTTGGATGTTTCATTTCTTTTAAGAACTCATAACCTAAAACAGGCAATACGACTTGAATTTGCTCTAGAAAATACTCCATATCTGCCGTATCAGATTCTGGTAAACGGCTATATTGGTGTGCCGTTCCATTCAATAACTGGCACTGACCATTTTTCTTTGCGATTTCGATAAGACGGCTTTCCAAATACTTGATATGGGTCTTGGTAATATTTTGATCTTTACCAGTGACCAGACAGACTTTTTCCCAGAAGTCTTTACCTCCAGATTCCTCTGTTCGATTATGTTGTCTGAGACGATTTGCTACATCATCCGACTCGCCGATATATACGCTTGGCAATGAGTTTTCCGGATCATGACCAACGAGGAAATATACACCGGTTCTTGCACACTCTTCTCTTTGAATAAGTTCAGACAGTTTAGTCCGAGGCGCTGAGAGCACATGACCTGTCCAATTAATAATTTCAGCTGTCAAAATCCCATTTGGAGACCCATCTGTTAAAAACAGCTTGATACTTTTACCATGTGCCATCTATATCACTCTAAGACTTAATAGTATTTCTGAAATATTTAATTTAGTTTTTATAGAAAACCGAGTCTACGACACAAAGAACTTTAGTTGTGTGATGTCCAGTGTACGATCTAAATAATTCTTTGCATTTTATTTTTACTGATTTCCCTTCTTTCTTAAATAGAGAAGAATAACGTGGGTCATTATCTACCAATTGAATGAGTTTAGTTTTGACTAAACCTTCTTCACCATCCACATTAACTTGCTGGTCTAAAGCCAAGGCAATTTGATTACCCCCAAAAGCCTCTTGATTAGGGTGTAGACTTTTAATTCTTAGTAATTTCCCTGTTATTGTCGCGGGTTGATCATAATAAAAAGTTTGTGCTTGACTGTGCACCGGCACACATATGAGCACTGCAATTAAAAGCTTATTCATTTACTTCTCTAAAGTTTTCAAGTGATTAATTTAGAAGTTGTACTACAATTTAAATTTTTGAACTTTTTGATACTTCAAATAACAATTTCAGTCGATCCACTTTCATCGGGATACCATTTTCCTGTCTA
>JAHLFF010000134.1 GCA_018883945.1 Candidatus Acinetobacter avistercoris | reverse complement strand
GGCAGATTAAGTATAAAAATAATGTCATTGAATGTGATCATGGTAAGTTAAAGCGGATCATCAGGGCCACATTAGGATTCAAATCTATGAAGACGGCTTATGCCACAATTAAAGGTATTGAAGTCATGCGTGCACTACGTAAAGGACAAGCATCGTCATTTTATTATGGTCAGCCTCAAGGTGAAGTGTGTCTAATCAACAGGGTTTTCGGTCTCTAAGCACTTTTAAAAAGGAACTTCATCGACTCAAATCTCTATTTGCAACAGTGCCTGAAGGACACATAAGTTGTCATAAAAAAGACAATTCGAGTAGAAGTGGGCTTTTCATAAAGTATTATGCTATTGATCTTAAAAGATTTGCATAGAGTATATTATGTTAGTTTTAGTTAGCTAATATTCTCCCTGCTGTAAACAGGGAAAATATGAAAAACTATACTTCGGATTTGTCTGACTCATGGAGAGATTATCCCTATTTCACTAATCAATTTTATTAATTAATTTTCGTGACCATCTACGCAAACTATCCCAAATACCTTTATTCTCAGGCGGTTTTCTAAAGGTAGCTTCTTTTTCATTATTATTTACTTCACTCTCTGGTTGAGCCATAGATTGATAATAATGAGTCTTAGCTAATTTATCCCTCTTTCTTTCTGCTGTGATTCGATCTTCGCTCCAACTACCAGCTTCAATTACTACATTTTGTTTAATAATGTAGTGTGAACGACATGCAGAATTCCAATTCCCAACAGATGGCGTCAGTGAAACACTTTCGCCATCAAAAATCATTTTCCAGTCGGTTGGTGATAATGGAGTAACAACCCGTTCTCCACAGCCGCAACAGCAGCTATGCACTGCTGTTGCATATTCCATTGAGATATATAAAACGCCTGTATCGATTTCACGTGGGATATTACGGATAAAATGGTTTGTTAGCTTTTTAATTTTCAGCATGTCAGATCCCCATTCAGTAACATATTTCCATCCGTAGTGTAGGTAGAGTGATGTTCATTCTCCAAATCTCTATAAAAGCCTCTCAATTTTTTCCATTTAATTACAGCTAAAGCCGCATTTAATGAGTTTAAATCAGCGACTTGTATATTAGATGCATAAAGATCATTCTCACCAACACTAGCAAATGAAATACGTCCTGAATGGATATGTTCGCGTTTATCAGGAGTACTACTTGTCACTCTCAAAATGCCACCAAGACTACCATTTACGAACTCTATTCCCATTCCAACATCAATAAAAGGTATATCAAGTAACTCCAATTTCTGAATGATCGCTTTCTTATCTTCACCAGCATCAATACAAATAAACGCAAACGAAGTTCCATTTAATAATTCAAGATTGGTAGAGTTCAAGCTAACTGGATTCGCAACAATATTACGATGCATTCGGTCGTAAATATTTTTGAAATAATTGACCTTCAGTGGCGCATTTCGCAGCTCATGTAATAAGGGAGCACCAGGAGCACGAAAAGCGTTATGCTGTAAAAACTCATCCGCATCAAACAGACGTATCTCATGTGCGGGAGTTTTGCAAACTAAATCAATAATATAACTTCCAGTCCCCCCAGTTCCAATTATTGAAACAACCTCGCTTTCTAGCTTTTCTGAAAGTTTGCCTATCCCGGCACGATCAGAAGCTGTATCAATATAATTAAAAATGCTTTCAATTTCAGTTTCATCAGGAGCACGAAATATCTTTGGACTCATACCTGGCTGTAATACCGCTGCTGGACCAGACAAAATCGTCGCGTAAGTAGACATTTTAGCAAAGTAATCTGGGTATCCTTCTGGACCTGGTTTACTTGAAAAGCTATGTTCAGCAGTAATACCATGACCAAAATCCATGTGCTGAGTTACATGGCGAATTTCATCTATAGGCATTCCATTAGCTTTACAAGGATATTCCCCATCCCAATGCATGACATGACACCCAGGTTTACGTGTATTATCACCGGCAAGATCCAATGATGTTACAAGGGTACCTTTGCGAACGCATTTTTGTGCATTTACATAAGGTACCTCTTTCATAACAAGGAAGCCGGCAATAATTTGCACATGATAGCCAGCTTCACGAAGCTGGCGTAAATCATCATTAAGATTGAATAGTTTTTGTGACATTGAAAATCGTCCCCTGATGTTTAACTTCAATAACCCCACCCTCCGCAAGCTCACCAGCATTTGGTCTAGATGCTGCATGACGATAAGTCATAGAGTAGATAATATTTGATCCGATTGGGTCATTAGGAAATGCCAGTTGGACAACCTGTTCAAATGTGACTTGCTTATTAGGTACTGATTCATCAAGAGAATTAATAGTGATGGTGTAACCCTGAACTGGTCGTTTAGCTGTAATAAAATGCTCTATACCAGGAGCTGTAAGATCCAGCAATTCATCAGGTTCAATAAGGCGATCAGTACCACCTCGCACCTCCAAAAATACGGCTTGATCTGGACTAATACCTGACAATACATACAAGTTGTTGGCCTCAATAGCTGACCTGCCCCATTTAAGCTGACGACCATCAAGTGTTAGTTTGAATTCCCGATCCGTACGAAAAGCAATAAACCGTTCAACTTCTCGCCCACGCAAGTCAAAAGTTTCATTTAATCGAATATCTTCAAATTCACCAGATGGTAATATCGCATAAAGAGTTACCTCATCCCGATCATCAAGCCCTACTACAGATAATATCTGCCGCCCTGTAGGCACTGGATCAGAAACAAAAGCCTGTTGGAAATTCACATTGTCTATTCCAACACTAATGCGATATCCATTTGCAGCTTTTAACGGACGGTTCTCACGAACCGCTTCGCCAACATCATCAAAATCATCCTGAATAGGATTCATATAAACACCTCTTAAAGTTTTGACCAGAAGGAATTTTCTGGCTACATCTCTTTAATCGGACCGACAAAGCATCGTCGGTAATTTTTTTATAATTTATTTTAAAAATTTTTCTTTATGATACCGGTCGGGACTCTACCGCAAATAAATAGCGCAGGACAATTAGGGCAGCTAAATGCTGAATCTGCTATTTTAAAATCACCACCACGGATACGAATGAAAATTTCTCGTAATTTGTCTTCAAAATTGTTTAGGGCTTTTGGTTTAAAGTCGAGAGGGTAAACCTTATTATCGGCTAAATAGACCAATTCTGCAGATGAATCAGGAAAAGTACTCTTTGCAGCAAGGGAAAATGCTGCATATTTTATATTTTTTGGGTCTGAACTAGGTGCATGACCAGTAAAGATACAGCGTAACGTACGCACATCATCTCGTAGCAGCATTTCATCAACATGAATTGTTATCTTTACACCTGCAACATTCAAAACTAATTTATCAAAAACTTCAACAGTTGCTCCATTTCTGGACTGGATAAAAAAATTGAGCATCATCTCAGCGATATTACGATAATCACTTACGTATCCATGCTCATGTAAACCAAACTTTTCAAAAGTAGCCTCCAACATAGGTTTCCAATTTATTGAAGGATCATTATCTAAGCCAATTAATGCTTGAAATACATCGCGTACTGCTTCATGCATTTGCATGAATGCAGTTTCTTGTCTACGACCACCAATGCATAAAAGATGAGTATATAGAAACCGTCTAGGGCACCTATCATATAAATCTAAAGCATTAGCACTGAAACTTACATCTCCCTGAAATTCCACTACTAATGGGATACTTTCCGGCGCTATTGGTAATTGTAATACTGGGAGAGTTTTTATGTGCGAAACAGGGCCAATCCTTTCCAAAAAACCAGAAAGTGGACGTTGGATTTTTTTCTGACCTTTAGTCCTTGCACCATAAAAAAATAGTCTTTCTCGTGCACGTGACATTGCTACGTAAAAAAGACATTCTTGCTCATTGTCGTGAGCTTCTCTGGCTACATCATTAGATGAACCTTTACCACCAGCAACCATACCCTCAGGTGGTGGACATTTTGTCCGTCTATATGAGCCAGGTAGTGTATCTTTATTAACCCCACTTAAATGAACAACAGGAAACTCAAGACCTTTTGAACTATGAATCGTCATCAATTTGACTGCATCAATATTTTGGGCCGCTGTCGGAAGCTGACTGAGATCACGATCATCGTTAAGCTTAAGTAAACGACGTATTCGCATTATCATTTTTACTATGGGAAAGGCACTACCTTTAAGTTGTTGCCGAGCAAAATTCATAAACTGCCAAATAGCAATTCCTTCAGCTTTCCCTCCAACAGACTCTGATGTTGCAATTTCAGCTATCATTCGTGTGCGATCGAAAAGCACAGTCGCTAAAACATTCCAAGGGTGTGAGTGATTACTAAAACCCTGTAGTACATTTTTTAATTTTTCAAGTGAAGATAATCCCTCTGGGGATAAAGCTAACAATGATATGTCGCAGTCACAAAGTTCTCTTTCGCTTGTGCGTAGATGCTCTAGAATTTGAGTGACATCTTCCATTGGCATCTTAAATTCTGTACAACATGCAATACGAATCAATCCGGAAGCGCGTTTATCTGTCAAAATAGAGACCAATGCTATAAGGTCTTTAATTTCTGGTCGCTCAAATAAGCTACCCAGAAATAATACCGGAATTCCCAATCGTTCCAGATCCCGCCCTAATTCTGAGAGCTTGTCATTCCCCCGACACAAAACTGCTTGATCTCGATACTTAAAACCAAGATCACACATTTTATTAATTGATTCAGCTAAAGCGGAACTTACCAGGTCACCACTTTCTACTGTTCGTATTTCCGGAAGAAAACCTGATGCAGGGCGATTTGCAGTAAGAGCACTGTGTGTACCGCCTGTTTTCATATCTGATGCAAAGCTTGAAAATGATGTCACGATCTCTGAAGCAGAGCGGTAATTAATTTTCAGTGATTGACCTACACTCCCGGGAAAATCATCCACGCAAAAACGCGATATATTAAATGACGAGGCTCCACGAAACCGATAAATTGACTGCTTTGCATCACCAACGACCCAAAGATTATCACCATATGGTTTGAGAGCCTTTAATAACCTGATACTGCTCCTATTAACATCCTGATATTCATCCACCAATACATGCAGATAATCATGCTGCAACTGTTGACGTAACTCTGCATTAGCCTCCAGCAGTTGTACTGGTAGCATCACTAAATCACCAAAATCTAAACAATTTTCTTGTTTCTTTATCTTTTCATAAGCTTCGTATACTACAGCAACTTCTAATGCTCGTTCAGCAGTTTCACGTTCTTCTGCACTACTGGCCTTTGCTAGCATATTCTCTGCAAGAATTCGGTACTGTAATGCATCTATCACCTCATCCTTTGCCCGGGAAATAGCATTCAAAATATCGACAATATTTTGAGAAGGATCGTACAAATCACGATAATGATTTAAATTAAGACGTAAGAACTCCTCTTCCAGAAGTTCTACAGCCTCTGAACGATCCATTAAGCGGGGTTCCGCTGGTAAATCACATAAATCATGAAATCGACGAAGCAGATCAAGGCCAAACCCATGAAAAGTCCCTATCCAAAGAGCCGCTGCCTCATGGGGCTGCTTTCGTGCGATACGTTCTGATATTTCCGCAGCTGCTTTATTCGAGAAGGTTAATAACAATATCCGTCGAGGATCAACCTCTTCATTCAGCAAACTTTCAACTCTTGCTATGAGAGTTCGAGTCTTACCTGTACCTGGACCAGCCTGAAGTAAAAAAGCAGAACCTCTATGATTTACTGCATCATTCTGCTTTTCATTGAGAGGCATCTCTGGATCAATTTCTTGTGGTTTATTTTCAACCATAGGCAACAACATTGCATCAAGCATTTGCTGTGCAACAACCTCAAAAGGTGCTCCGAGCTTACTAGCGATATCACTACAAGTCATATGGCATTCAAGATGCATTTTTTTAACAACTGAACGCGGAAGCAAGAATTCTCGGGCGAAAAGATCCATCTGAACTTCACGTCGTTGTCGATGGTTATAATCCACAACGCGACTTATTCCTGATAGTTCAGATTCTGCTGTACGGCTAGGGTCAATACTAATAACATATTCATCTTGTGTATCATCTCCTAGCTCAACATGACCAATTTCATGCGCTACAAGAAATGCCTGTTCAAAAGATGAACCAAAATCCTCATGTGTAATTAATCTATATGTGCTATCAAAGAACGCCCGTGCGCCATTTAATTCATCGGAACATTGTAAACACTTCTCTACGTCAATATCTCGAAACGCAGCTTCAGCAACAGCAAAAGCATAAGAGTTCCAAGGATCTAGCCCTCTGCCTACAGCCTCATGATGTAGTTTGTCAGCGCGCTGGCGAGCGATCTCGATAGCATCCATATCATTCGTCTCTATTTATTATCTCTTGAATTCGTTCTTCTGGAATAAGTGCATCATGAAGAATCTTTTCGAAAGATACCTTGCTTGGCGCAGTTGGTTTTACATTAGATTTATAACTTCGGCTATGTTGTGCTTGTGGTGGTAGTGCAAGAAAGGCCTTCAACTGAGCAGTCGTTACCTGTAGAACTATCGCAAGCCTATTAATAAAATGTAATGGAACAGATGACAGTTCAACTCTTCTTACTCCAAAAGCCATTAAAACTTGTTTGGGAAGATTTAATAACTTTGCTGCATTTGAGAAACGCTGTGGAGGTATATCTATTTGTTCCGATTGCTGGGTAAGCCCCCTACGAAATCGATCCAAAGCAGACTCAATACTTATTTCATCATCTGGGGTAAGTGGTACACAGTCATCAATTTCACGAGACAGCTCGAGTGACAGATCGACTAATTCATTAGAATATTCAGGAAACTCTATGAGATACTTTAGTAAGATATCTTTACTAGAATCAAATTCTACTGAGAAGTCTCTCAGTACATCCTCACGAGAAATATTTTGATCTCTCATTAAAATTTCTCCTTATTTTCTAGTTGTTTACGCAATATTGCAAGCGCAAAATCACGGTGCGTGCGAATAGTTTTATCTGACTTCTTCAACGTTTTAGTGATTGTCATTTCATTGGGATCTTTCGAAATAATGGGTATATCGTGACACCACATTACGACAATACGTTGCTGAAGTGGTGATAAAACATTAATCGCCTCATGTAGACTTCGTCGGTAATATTCTTTGTCAAGTTCATTTGCATCAAAAGGATCATAGGGTTCTAACGCATTTTCAACCTCTGGTAAGATATTTTCATCTTCACCATATAATCCTTGAGTGAGATTATCTTTATTTTGAATTTTATTTTGTGCATCAACTCGGTCTTTAGCTAATGCGCTGTTAAAGTTGACTTCAAAATAATCAAGACGCTCCTCATAACTATCCTGATCCACTAATAGTAAATCGATAAAATCATCACGAACTTTATCGCGGATTTCCATATTACTTAAGGAAGAAGTTCTTCCATCTAGGCTATGAGGTTTAGGAAGATTACGATGTATTCTTTCTAAGAGAGCTAGGAGTAACTTTTCACGAAGCCAAGAATTATCAGTATTTCGAATAAAATAGAGCAATGTTTCACTTGATATAAAACCCTCAATTGATTTTGGCCAAATAATACTTCTGGCAACAATCTCCTCATGACTGATTTTTTCTAGTTCATCAATCTCACATTCAACAATACTACGCCGAGTGTATAAAACACCTTCCCTATTAACCTTTCTTAGAGGTCTAGCCATAAAGCACCCTAACAACCTTAAATCGATAATTTTTTAACAATTATTAGTAATTAATCTTAAAGAACTAAAATATCTTATATAACAATAATATCAGTTAAAAAATTTAAGAGTTGGTAAATCCATAATCAATTCATGTTATTAAATTTCTATTGTTTAAAAACTTTAAAATTCCACTACTTTTCTACATCTATTATCAAAAAAATACCTGTTGTACTCAAGCTTGAAACTACAATATTACTAATTAGAGAGGGCTTTGTTGCATAAACATTCAAAAGCTGAGTTTTCCCCAATCCATTCAAATTTAAGTGACAACTTGGGTGTGAGGTCTACCTAATTCCGTAAATCTATTCAGAACTGCCACACGCGCATGAACTTCATTG
>JAHLFF010000133.1 GCA_018883945.1 Candidatus Acinetobacter avistercoris | reverse complement strand
CAAGGTATCGTTTGATGTTTGGGTATGGGTTGCAGTCAATATTTGCTGTGGCAGCCATTAAAGGGAACCAGATGTTAATGTCGAGGTAGGTAAGGTTTTCACCGCCTATCCATTGTCTCTCTTCAAGCCATTCATTAATCATTTCAAGGTGCTGCATAAGGACCTTGTTAATGTGGTAATACCGGATGGCGAGTTTTAATGGGATTGTGATAGGTCTAAGAACAAGTGGTGCGGTTCGATCAATATGGTTAAACACCTGAAGAAGTGCCATGTTATGCATGAACGATCCATCGGTGTGTGATTTCCAGAAGAAGGCATCGGCCACTTCGCTTAAAGACGTTGCTGTAGGTAGAAGATCGTCATTGATCTCACAGAGGAATTCGCAAATAGCTGTACTTTCTGCAAGCCAAATAACCTGATCTTGAATTTCAATTCGTATGGTTGGGTATTTAACTGGTTTTAGTGTTTCTGGCATATCAAGGTAATTGCCGTATTCCCCAAATTCGTAAGCTAAACCTAATTCTTCAAGTAGCCAAACAATACGCTGCGATCTTGAATTCTCTAAATGAAATAGAGTGATATTCATAGTAAAACCATAATTAAAATAATTTGAATCTAATATAAATGTTATTTAAGCCATTTTTATAAATATTTATACATTTTCAACATTATCTGTAAGTATAATCAAGCCCTGTAAATTGAAAGCTTATTGGTAAGTGTATGGGGATTTTTGTTTTCGACTCTTTGGATGAGGGGGAGAACATCATTGAGTATAGCCACCCAAATAGAATGTCTAATTTTTGGTTGATCGTAATTGGCTTGTGTACTGCGGTTATAGGTGTTGGCCTAATCCTGCTTTTAATAGCGATGGTGGATTACTACAGTCGGGAAATCCTGCTAACCAATAAGCGGATTGTTGCCAAGAGTGGCTTATCTGGGAAGCCTAAGATTGACTTGCCATTAGATGAGATTGAAAAACTGACTCATAAGAGCTGCGCCGTGGGATCTGCTTTTGATTTTGGTGATGTTCATATTTTAAAGAAGGACGGAACCAGTGTTGTCTTTAATCGCATTCGTAAGCCTTTTGTATTTTCAATGAATGTGAATATTTACCTAGACAAAGTAAGAGAAAATGCCAATGGATAAGCAGCGTTTAAGGCAGGGGTTACTGCGGCCACATAAATGAAAGTAGCTTTGTTGAATCCATTATTTGTCCTTTTTAAGCTTGTTTTGCTGTGGCAAGTTCTTTAACAATTTGCGTGATAGTGTCTTCAAGTATAAGAGCTGGATTTTCAGCTTTTAATTCAAGCCACTTTTTATAGGTTGAGTAAAGGTCTACATTCCGTGCAGAAATCCCATTGAATTCTAGAAATTTAACCCACTGCTTATCAACAAATGATTTAGGTTGCCCAAGAGCCATGGTGAAACCTAAAACTTTCTGAACAGTTGAAGCGCATGCTGAACAAGCAATGTATAAATTATCTCGCTGTCTATACACTTGTTCGTAACTCACAATACAGTCTCGACCGCAAATGCATTCACACACATAAGGTGTTCTTTTAGTGCCATCGTTAAATTGTCTTGATTTTGACGTTACTGTTGCAAATCCAAAGCGTTTGCCGATGTTAATGTGATAGCTCTGACTTGTTGTTTCAGGCTCGTAGACCTTCTTTTTAAAATCGTAAGCATTGGTTTTAATTGTCTTGAGGTCTTCGATTTGAGCAGGTGCCAGAGAAGTATCAAAGCCAAAAGCCTCTAATGCTTCTTTATCAGTAAACTCTTGATCATTCTTTTTCATTAAATTCTGAAAAGCTTGAACCACTTGGTAGCATCGTGAGCAAACAGGGAGGTGGTCAGCTTTCAATGCACTATGGGTCACATTGGTATAACACCCACAATCACACTGGCAAACGTAGCTAATATTGCTCATTTTTAATGGCTTGAAATTTTGATAGATCCCAAGCACCGTTAAACGAAATATTCTCTTGCCTGCTGCTTCTTTTAGTTGGTGGGGGACATCTGTTAAGAGTGTGAGATCAAGAATATCTTTGGGTTTGCGGAAGGCATTTCTTAGAGAGTGATTTCGAGCGATATAAACAATCTCTGCTTGATCTGTAGGGGCTTTGAAAAAAAGCCTGTTGAGATTTGGGTTATCATTATGAATTAATGCTGTCAAAGTTTTAATGTTTTGCTCACTCAGGAGTAACCCTTCATCAGAGAGTTGACGCTCTCGTTTGATTCTTGCTGATGCGACAAATTCCGTAAGTTCTGACCCAATATGAAGCCCACTGATAGATCGTACGACTTCGCTGTTGAGGTAGTGGCCGTGTCGCTTATGGAACTCTGTATTAAAGCTTTCTGCCATAGCATTGCAATATGGGCAACACAAAACAGCATTATGGTCTTTCTCAAACATTGTTGGTTTGGCTGTCATGTAGCGCTGACAATCGCACTGGTAGATCATTTCGGCTTTTGAGCTACTGATGTTCTTTTGTTTTACAAATCCCAGGGCTGTGAGCTTGTGCTTTTTCTGCCCGATTAATTCCTTAAAGGGGTGGTGAATGGCTTTGAAAAAGCGCTCCTCCAATAACTGAGGGCAAGTGTCAAATACGTTGCCACTCACTTCTTTTGTTAGGGGGTAGCCGTCAGCCAAAATTGAGTCAATCATATCCTTGTATTTAGGATACTCAGGATGATCTGTGTACTGCATATTAATTCCTAATAATGAGAAATAAAAACCAATAACTAATTTTTAGTGTTGGTTTTTTAAAAAAAATTAAATATAAAACCTTTAATGAAAAGGATTATATAACATTTTAATATAATAACTTACAAAATATTTAATATAAATTTCAAAAATATTTAATTTTGGTGTTTATTTTAATACACAAATACTGTTATTATTCTTTTTATAAATAATAAATCCTTAAAAATCAAATTGTTACAAATTTTTCTAGGTTGATGATTTAGGATTTTATTTAAATCACTTGATTAGATAAAACGGTAGAAGATTTAAGGCGTTCTTTCATGAAGAGAAAAACTAGAAGATCGAGTTCAAGGAGAGGGATTAACTTTGGATTTGGTTCATTGACATACTCCCACCACTTTCACGATGTTCAAGTGGGGGATTCTAAAAGCAAATGCTCTTAGGCGACTTCCTTGCGGATTTCGCTTGCTTTCTGCTTCGTAGGGCGACCTTTACCGCATCCACCCTCCAC
>JAHLFF010000132.1 GCA_018883945.1 Candidatus Acinetobacter avistercoris | reverse complement strand
ATCTTTATCCAAACGTAGATTTCTACTCAGGTATCATCCTTAAAGCGATTGGTATCCCAACAGAAATGTTTACTGTAATCTTCGCTCTTGCACGTACAGTGGGTTGGATCAGCCACTGGTTAGAAATGCATAGCAGTGCTTACAAAATTGGTCGTCCACGTCAACTTTACACAGGTGAAGTTAAACGTGACATCCAAGGTCGTTAATTCTTTAAGAATGAATTGATTTTAAAACCACCCTTTTGGGTGGTTTTTTTTATCGCTATCTTTTTAGCAATGAGATTCTGTATGGATAATTTCTTAGAGCTAAATTTAAGCTTTCGTTATAGCCATTAAAGTATAGCCATTAAAGTATAGCCATTTAAATATAGCCATTTAAATATAGCCATTAAGGTCTAGTTTGTGATTTTATTGAACCTTGAATCAATTAAACCTAAGCTCATTTGCTTGCGAAAATTATTGTTCTAAAAAATGATCTATAAGTAAAAAAGCCCCAATCAATATTGGAGCTTTTTTAATAATTAAATTTACGTTTAAGAACGCGTTTCATAATGCGTTAAATCGAGCTTATTGAGTCTCTGACGTAATTTGTTTAAAGACCAAGGCCACGCTGCAAAATTCTTCCCATTGCTGTCTAAATAGTAACTCTTACAGCCTCCACTGTTAAAAACGGTTGTTTTTAAATGCTTTTGGACCAAGTGATTATGTTGTTTGAGCACATTTTTCTTAATCATCATGCGAGATAATTTTTGATCACGCATCTGGACTAAACCACTAATAATATAGTCCAGTTGTGCCTCAGCAATTCCAATAAAAGAGTCATAGACCAATATATTTGGCCCCAACACTAAAAAAGCATTGGGTACATTTTCAATACTGGTCCCCAAATAAGCTTCGGGAGAGCTATTTTTCCAACGATCAGCCAATAGACCGCCGCCAATATCATAAACTCGTTGACCAATCGGAGGATGGGAAACTTCAAAACCTGTGCCCCAAATAATCACATCAACCTCATGACGTTCGCCATTTGCCGCAATAACAACATTATTTTCAATTTCAACCAAGCCGTGAGGAATCAAGCTCACATTGTTTTGTTGTAGCGCTGGATAATAATTATTGGCAAACAATAAGCGCTTACAACCAATATCGAAGTTCGGTGTAACATCTTTAAGCAACTTGGCATCAGAAATCTGTGTTCTTAACCATTGTCGACTGATCATATTGATCGGCTTCAATACTTTAGGGTTGCGAAGACCAAAATTGATTCCATTCAAAATCTGAGCAATACTTTTTCGCCAGATCTGCTGAATTATTGGGAATTGCCCACTCACTTTTTGCGCTTTTTCGTTCAGGTCCATATCTGCTTTCGGCAATACCCACGGCGCAGTACGCTGAAACACATAAAGTTCTTTTGCTAAGGGTTGTACTTGCGGAATAAACTGAATTGCTGAAGCGCCTGTACCGATCACCGCAACACGTTTACCAGTTAAATCATAATCATGATTCCAACGCGCAGAATGGAACATTTCCCCTTTAAAGGACTCTATTCCCTTCAGCTTAGGCATCGAAGGTTCTGTAATCGGCCCTGTACTAAAGATTACTGTTTTGGCCTGATACAGACCTTTAGCTGTTTCTAAATTCCAAATATTCTGCTTTTCATCCCATTTTGCACTAAGAAGCTCATGATCAAATTTAATCTTCTCAGCCAAATCATATTTTTGAACCACGTCTTCTAAGTAGCTCAAAATTTCAGGCTGTTTCGCAAATAAGTGACTCCACTGATGACTGGGTGAAAAAGAAAAGGAATACAATGCCGAAGGAACATCACAACCACAACCAGGGTAGTTATTATCACGCCATGTCCCACCTACCCGATTGGCCTTTTCCAGCACTAAATAATCGTGATAACCCGCTTGATTCATTTTATAAGCAGCTGCAATACCAGAAATACCCGCACCAATCACAATGGTGTCATAGACCCGCAAAGCCGATTGTTGCACCGCTAAAGATTTAGAGCGTTGCTTAGTTTTGATCTGTGTTTTGTCTTTTGACTCAAGTTTGAGCGGCGTTTCTACTGATGAATCTGTTATTACTTCGTTTTCCAAAGTTTCATTTTCTAATGTCATTTTTATTCCCTAATCAGTTTATTTCACAAACTTTTTAAACCATGGATATCCAATACCGAGCATTTTGCTATACAGCACAGGAGAAGCTCGCTTGAGTAGCCAAAACAACTTTGCATCTGGCTGAGGAATGGTATACAAACGCCCTGCATCCAAATTATTCAAGGTTTTTTTAACCACCTCATCGCTGGTGATAAAGGCGTGATTTTGTAGTAAGTCATCCGCCAGACCTGAATAATGAGCAGGTAAGCGACCATTTTTCATGATGTTGGTGGGTACCAAGGTAGGGCAAAGTACATTAACGCGAATGTGATCTTGGCGGAGTTCAGCTGAAAGTGTTTCTGACAAGGCCAATACACTGGATTTAGTAACGTTATACGCTGCCATTTCAGGTGCCGCGGTATAAGCTGCGGCTGAAGCCACATTAATTATTGCGCCAAAACCTTGTTGCTTAAAATTAGGAACAAAATAATGACACCCGTGAATTACACCCCATAGATTGACGTGCATACACCATTGCCAATCTTCTAGAGAAACGTCTTCGAATTTGCCACCCAAGCCAACGCCTGCATTGTTAACCACTAACGATACTGGATGCCTCAATAAGTGTTCCGCCTGCTCAGCTAAAGCTTGAACCGCATCTTTATCACCGACATCGCATTGAACAGCATATGCGTTTTGTTCTGTTTGAGATTGAATGAGCTGAACTGTCTCTTCCGCGGCTGCTAAGTTAATATCCGCACAAACAATATCACCGCCTCGCTTTGCTAATTCCAGCGCAAAACTTCGACCAATACCGCTACCCGCTCCAGTGACCACTGCATATGCTTGATGACTTGGCTTTCTTTTTTTTTTTAAAAGTCCCATTACCAAAATTCCATAAACGATTGAATGAATGTCATGCGTAAATCAAATGCGAAAACTAATCACTTTCGAAGTGCAGGTGTAAACTCTTTAACAAAATAGGGCGCAAGCACACCATTTTCAGGATTCAACAATTTTTCTTTGTAGTATTCAAGAAATGCCGACGTATCATGATCATTGGGATGAAAACTCGGACGCAAATAATCGAAAATATGTTTGATCGAGCTACCGTAAACGCCATCTTTTAACCCAAAAATCAAAACAAAACTGCGTGGAATATCTTTCCAATAACTCCAACGAATCAAATTACTAGGCTTACGATAAAATGGAACAATCGTTGATGCTACAGAAATGAGCAGCAATATCGTGATTAATGCAGGAAAGAAACCCGCGATACGCAATGCATAATTATTGGATAGCGTTTGGAATACATCATAGGCAATATCTTTATGTTCAGATTCTTCTAACATATGCCACATCCAGATCGCACGCTGTTTTTCGTCTTGTGAGCGAAAGAATATTTCTTCATGATTCATCATATATTCTGCAAGAACGGCTGTGAAATGCTCGATTCCTGCCATTAAAGACAATTTCATCGGTTGCGGTAAACGGTTGAACCCGTATTCAAAAACATAACCTGCTAAAAAACGGAAAAACTTAACCGGCAAATCAATTTCCATATAGGCATCATTCATTTCTTCATGCATTTTTGAATGAATGGCTTCTTGCCCTATCAATGACGTGACACGTTGCTTCAACAATGGGTCTTGGATAAAGTCACGATGATAGCGCGCTGTATCAATCACCAGATCCTCGCCTAATGTTAAAAATATAGACAGTGATGCAAAATAGGCACTTGCCAGTTCAGCATCCATAAAGAATTTTGGATCCAGTAATTTCGGATCAAAATCAAATTTCATATGACGAATAGGAATAATTCCAGATTGCTGATCGGCGTTAAATTCTGGACCTGAAAAAACCTGATGTATTTTATTTTTAACCCGCTTTGTAAACAGCATGATAGACACCCTTCCCAATCTACTTATCTCAACAATTCATTTCGACAAAATTCACAATTTATGTGAATCAATCAACATTATTAAGGACGTTAAGCCAAAAAATAATGAAGAACATTTGCCAAAATAGTCTTTTGATTAGCAGATAGTGACTATCTATACTGATTGTTGAACAATATTGAGTGACTCATATCAGCAAAAGTTAGTTTTGTATCAATTAAGGACATGGGCTATGATTTTAAAAATAAGCTTGCTTGAAGATTTGCGTTATTGTTTATTAGCAATGGATCTTTCTTAAAAATAGGAAAAATGAATGCCGACGTTATGGCCTATTGTGATTCGTCTATTAAAGTTAGAGCGGTTTAAATATCGGCATTTAACCTTAGGCGAAATTCAAATTTCACAAAAAGTGTATGGTGATTTGATTGCTTATGATCAAGTAAAGATCCTGAATCACCCTTATTTACCTTGGCAACCGAAAAACGTGCTCATGGCTCCGCAAGGATACATTCACATTCGCAATGCACATTATCGTGATGATTTCAGTCAAGAAAGCTTAAGCTATCAAGCTATTTTTATTCATGAAATGGCACATGTTTTACAACATCAACAGCATGTCAATGTGCTCATACACGGTGCTATTTTACAAAGCTTATTTTACTTATCCTTCGGCCGCTATAATCCATACAGCTATCAACTAAAAGCAGGAAAGAAGTTTTCTGAATATAATATTGAACAACAAGGTGATATCGCGAGAGATATTTTCTTAGGACAAATTCCCAATATTATTCATGCGTCTCATCATGATTCATTGATTTCTTGAATTGAGATTAAAGTCTCATTGAGATGAGTAAATTCATACACACTCAGTTCTTATACTTACCTCTTAAAATTGAATATAAAATTTTTTGTAAAATAATGAAGATCATTAAAAATCACACTGTTTTCGTTTCAGTTTATCAATTTGTTTGCTTCATGTTGAATATTCCACACTAAACGCTAGTATCTGATTTATTTTTAGATAGAATACGTAAGAGTCATAATTTTTGCCGTGCAAAAAATAAGATTTTTATTTTAATTGTTTGATGAATTTGATTTTTAGCCATTTGGCCGTGTAACGTATCAGACACATGCTGCTGAACAATCATACTTATACAAATCAGCAAGTTGTGTATATTTAACCTATAGGAATAGGACTTGGTTTTAATGAATAGTTTTAAAGTTTCACTTGCTCAATTCTCTCCGCATACTGGCAACGTGCCTGCTAATGTTCAAAAAATGATTGAATTAGCCAACGAAGCAAAGCAGCAAAATGCAAATATTATTATTTTTCCTGAACTATCAACCATCGGCTATCCTGCAGAAGACTTAATTTTACGTCCAAGTCTAACCAAACGTACAGCTGAGGCATTCGAGCAATTAGCAACTGTAAAAGATATCGTGATGGTTTTTGGTTTCGTCAATCAAACTGAAAGTGGACATCGCTATAATTCTGCTGCCGTCATGAAAGATGGTCAAGTTTTAGGTGTTTACAATAAGCAAAATCTACCCAATTACAGTGTTTTTGACGAAAAACGCTACTTTGCCGAAGGTCATCAACATCTTGTGTTTGAATACCTTGGTCATAAATTTGGAGTATTAATCTGTGAAGATGTCTGGACCCTTGAAAGCGTTCAGCAACTCACTAAACTGAATGTTGAAAGCATCTTAGTGCTCAATGCATCGCCATACGAAGTTGGCAAACCCCAACATCGTATTTTGACCTTGAAAGAATTAGCCAAACAATTAAATGTGAATATCATTTATGCTAACCAAGTTGGTGGACAAGATGATCTCATTTTTGATGGTACAAGTTTCGTTATCAATCAATCAGGTGATGTTGCTCTAGAAGCGCCAAGCTTCAAAGAAGCACTTTATTTTGCTGAATATAATGCAGAACAGAAAGTCTATACATCTTCAGAAAAATCACCAAGCGTAGACACAATTGCCGAAATTTACCAAGCATTGGTTATGTCAACGCGCGATTATATTCAGAATTCAGGCTTTCCGGGTGTGATTTTGGGTCTTTCTGGCGGGATTGATTCTGCTTTGACACTTGCGATTGCAGTTGATGCGATTGGAGCAGACAAAGTACAAGCGGTGATGATGCCTTATACTTACACGTCACAAATCAGCGTAGAAGATGCAGCCGAACAGGCTAAGCGTTTAAACGTCACTTTCGGTATTGCTGAAATCCACCCGATCGTAAACAGTTTCATGCAAACCTTACACCCATTCTTTGGCAACTCTCCAGCGGACTCAACTGAAGAAAATCTGCAAGCTCGTGCGCGCGGAACGCTATTGATGGGACTATCCAATAAATTTGGTAATTTAGTGCTCTCCACAGGTAATAAATCTGAACTGGCTGTCGGCTATTGCACGCTTTACGGTGATATGGTCGGTGGATTTGCTGTACTCAAAGACGTTTACAAAACGATCGTTTTTGAATTGGCTAAATACCGCAATAGTCTTGAAAAAGTGCCTGTAATTCCAGAACGTGTGATTACTCGACCACCTTCTGCGGAGCTTCGTCCTGACCAGAAAGATCAAGACTCGTTACCGCCTTATGATGTTCTCGATGCCATTCTTTATGCTTATATCGAAGAAGATTTGAGCCAAGATGAAATTATCGAGAAAGGCTTTGATAAAGCTATAGTAGAAAAAGTCATTCAACTCGTTGATCGTAACGAATATAAGCGTCGTCAAGGCGCAATTGGGCCGCGCATTAGTTCTCGTGCATTTAGCCGTGAACGTCGCTATCCAATCGTCAATGGATGGAAAGCAGGTGTCTAACCAGATACTTGCAGAACAACTTGCTCAAGCACTTATGCTTGAGCAGGTTAAATTCATCAAAAAGAAACTCATTGAAACAGATAAAAATGATTACGTTGAAAAATTTGTTCATCAAATTTATCTAAAATCTGATGAGGTTTTATTAAAAGATGTCATCCAAGTAGAACAATTGAATGCAGTGGTGCAGAAATATGCATTCGATTTAAATCTAGGCCCAGAATTACTCGAATTTATTGGGGTAATTGCGCAAAAGATTCATCAATTTTCAGTGTCTAGTCAAACTTCAATCCAAGATCTCATTTCAGATCATACCTTTGAACTTTGGATCAATAAAATACTTGAACTAGATCAAGCCCGTTTTTATTTGCAAAGTACACTGCAAAACAATCCAAAAGCACAATTAATTAGTTTGCAACTCGCCAATCAGATTGTTGAGAGCAACACCCCATGGCTAGATCAACTACGCAAAGTGACTCATAAAAATAAAGGGATTACATCCAAACTATTAACCTTTGTTCAAGATCAACACCAAATTATTGAACTGAAGTTAGAACAACAACTCGCTCAAATGTTGTTAAAGCAATTGGGACATATCATTACTTTGCCAAGTGAAGAACTCAGCGAAATTGCCTTGGATGTTTGGTCAGAATTAAAAACCAAAAGCTTAAGTGAAACGACTTCGCAAATTGCAGCGATAGACTTAGAAGATTTCTTTATTTTAGTCTATGAGACTTGGAGAGAACTTCGTAAAATTCCACATATGCAAAATATTATTTTAGACGTTGTTCATGCTTTTTATACATATTTTGGTGACTATACTTTACAAGAGCTTTTGTTGGCAGTTGGTATTCAAGAGCAAGACTTGCATGAAGAATCGAAGCGCTTCGTTCCTTTTACTTTGAAAGCTTTTGAACATAAAAATATTTTAGATGATATTATAAATACCCTCATTGAACCTTTTTATAAAGATGAGAATACACTCTCTCTCATTGACACTCTGATCAATCAAAAAAACTGACAATAAGAATTTTTATTGATCAATATCTTTTTTAGCATCTTAAAGCTTCTTGATATGTCGAATAAAAAAATTTTTTTACACATAGATTAAAATGACATTTTTTATCCTTACTCCCGTCATCTTCAAAATATTATTGAAAATTACTCATTCTTAACAAAGATCATCTTAATGAGACGGAAACATTTATATTTTTAGTCCAAATTGAGTTAGATAGCAGTATTTAAATCATTTGATGAAATTTGAGAATTTTAAGTGAGAGTCATCCATCAATAGGATTCTTTTTTTAATTTTTTGAAAATGGAGCGGGGGATTGAGCAATATATTTATTTTAATATGTTAGCGTCTGAATAGGATTTAAAAAAATGAATAAAACGCAGATAAAAAGAGACCTTGCAAGTGTGCAAGGTCTATAAAAATGGTGGCTATGACGGGACTTGAACCTGTGACCCCCGCATTATGAGTGCGGTGCTCTAACC
>JAHLFF010000131.1 GCA_018883945.1 Candidatus Acinetobacter avistercoris | reverse complement strand
CTTTCATCAAGGTACTGAGCAGATATTAATGCCTGAGCAATATTTGATTTTACGTGCCAGTTACTTTTTTTATCATCAGTATGAGATGTTTGAAGCTTTGGATGGGGCTCAAGCGAAACAAAAAGAAGTGTGTGATGTCTTACGTTATATTGCCAAACCGATACTAGAGCACACTGATGATGTGCAATTACGCGAGGAAAGCCAACAGCTGTTGAAATTGTATCTGATATTTATGCTGCAGTCTGATGAGCTTAAACAGAATGTTTATCAAGCCTGGCAGGCTCATATCGAAAAAACATTGTTTCAGCAGCCTAAAATTGCCAGCTACTTACGTACTTTAACCATCATTTTTAAACGTTTAGCACAAAAAAGGGTTGTACGTCGTTCACGAAAAAAGCGTAACAGCATTAAAGGCTGGCCATCACAGGCGGATCTAAAGCATAGTCGGGATAAAAGACCACAATCGGTTTTTTTAGATGATTATCCAGCACGAATCACCACGATTTCAGATGTCACGATTGATGAAAATGGTGATTTGGATGTCATGGATGAGAGCTTATCTATACATAGTACGGATTTGAGTACTGCACGTTTCAATAAAGTTATCAATGCGCATACCGCACATTTGATGCGGCACCGTCAACGTCGATTACAACCTTTTGTGACTAATTCACATTATATGAGTCGAGATGTGCTGCGTCATTGGATCTATATTCTCAATTTTGAGTTGTTTAATCAGAATAAAGAGGTTGCTGCGATTGCTGCAGCATGTTTACTCAGTATCACGACAGGATTATCACCTGTTGCCTTACTAGATTATTCACAGCTGATTACCGATGGTATTTTAATTCAACAGGTTCGGGGTAAAAAAACAGAATATCAGCTACGTCTGAATTTGGATATCACACAACAAAAAATTGAGATATTAAAGGGTTATCAACTCAATCAAACGGTGTCACATGATTTATATCTTTCCAGTAGTTGGTTTGATTATTTAAATTTAAAAGATGTAACACAGCTGATCACAGCACAGGATGTGACACAGTATTTAAAAAAATGGAGTGTGGGGCAGCAGGTGGGATCGATCAGTATCGAAAAACTACAAGCACAGCTGTATTTCCATATCTTTTATGACACATTTAATGAATATATTGCACATGTCTTATCAGGCAAAGACAGTCATCATGAATTGCCAGGGAGTTTTTATAATGGTGTGGTACAACAACAACTCAATGATACCTATTTAATTTATTTAGAAGCGTTGCATCCACAAGACTTATCAGAAAATTTTGAATTGATTCAACAACAATTTAATACCCCTCTACCTGCAGAGCAGACACGATTTGGTAGTCAACTAGCACTCATTCCTACTTTTGTTTGTGATTTTTTTACAACATTAAGCCATGTATGTTTAGACCAAATCCAATCGGATAAACACGTGATTGAGCGTCTTAATGCCTATAGTGTATGGATGTGGCATATCCATTTATTGTGTTTAGCATCTCGACCTAAAGAGGGATTGCTTGGGAACCGAATGGACTATGACTTAGCATTAAAGTTACTGTATGTGAATGATAAAAAGAACAGTCGTTCGCGTAAGGACGGTCGCTTTGTGGTGCTCTCTGATTTTTTTATTCAGGCCTTTCACCGTTATATTACTTTTTTAGAGCAGATGACGATTCAGTATGCAGATCTATTTAATTCAGTTTTTAAGAAGAAATGGACAGTAGATGACGTATTTGGCAATGTCATTGTATATCCCAGAAGTTTACCTGTGACGGCTCAGCAGTGGCAAAGCAAAAAAATACAGTGTGTACCGATCAGTCGAGGCTGGGTCAATCAGTATCTTGCCCCACATGTTTCAGTTGAACTGTACAACAATTGGTTGCGTCATTTTGATATGAATATGTTAATGCAACAAGGGCTCAGCTTTAATGTGATTCAAGCCTTGTATGGACATGATCAACGAGATCAGGAGCTGTTTTATCGGTACTCTTCTGCATCTTTACAGCAGTATATTAAAGACGTTTCCACACAGATGGATCAACTCATTCAAAGCTTAAATCTGAAGCATTTAGCTTGATTTAAGACGATTCGACAGAGGGGCAATATCATGAAGCAGAAGGATACCATCCAACCAGAATTGATGGCGCAGATTGATTTTGTTTTTGATGGGATGCGGCAGGTGATTGAGCAGCATCCACAGGATCACGCTATTATTAATCTAAAAGTGAAAGCGATTTGGGATGAGTTTTATGAAGGGTTACTCTATTTTCTTGCACAAAAACGTGCAATAACATCGGCATTAAGAAAAGAATATATTCGGTATAGTGAGCAGTATTTTGCAAAATGCCGTGAAGACTACAATAGCAAGCCTGAACATCTCTATCGTATTCAATTGCGTCCTAAAACCCAGTTTTTTGATCCACCACCACGTCAAATTCTGACGACAGAAGAACGTCTGCACCTTGGCAGGCAGCATTTTTTTATTCGTCATGCACTGAAGCAGTATTGGGTTGAAACACAAACATATGATTTAGATCAGCTATGGGGCAATCTGTACTTAAGTTTGATCTATTGTTCAGGTTGTTATGACCTGATGCAGTTGGTGACGATTGCCAATACCTTAGTACGTGAAATACAAGGGGATCAAACGGAGCAGTGTTGGAAATTGTATCGGGCAGATTACAAGGCGATTACTAATCCATTGATGTTACATTATCGGATGCCTCATCAGAGTTATGGTAATCAAATTGAAGATAAAGTGGTTTACCAATGGCGTCATATTTGGTTAAACCCTTATGCTCAATTATTTATACAAGGCATCAAGCAACATAAGGCCTATATCTCGCAGCCACAACAAGCGCAGGATGTATTACGTGTTATTCATGACAGCTTAAAGCGCTTAAAATCCCCCGGAGCTGTGGACGTTATTTGCAAAGAATTAAAAAAATTACAGAATAAATCGAAGAAATTGCAGGATATTCGAACATTAACGGCATTTAGGCATGTTCATTTTGGTTTTGAGGTTGATCCGGACCTCAGTATTGATATGTGTTTGAATCAGGTTCTACAAAATAAATTAAAAACAGTTTCACTCAGT
Organism: Candidatus Acinetobacter avistercoris; assembly: GCA_018883945.1. Taxonomy (GTDB): domain Bacteria; phylum Pseudomonadota; class Gammaproteobacteria; order Pseudomonadales; family Moraxellaceae; genus Acinetobacter; species Acinetobacter avistercoris. Next base: position 18,174 of record JAHLFF010000131.1, on the reverse strand, counting down.
GCACAAGATCAAAGATATGCATGGTTGAACACAGACAGAGGTCTGAGTGTACCTTCAACTGTGACCAACATCGGGATCAGTCCATTAAAGATGGAACAACCGAAGATTGAGGTGGTGACGGCTCATCAACAATTGAAAACCATCCCTTTTGAGTTATTGCTATTTGAACGTTCTGCTGAGAAAAAAGAAAAAAATAAGAGCCGTCGTAAAGCAGAGACGATTAAATGGCTACGTTGGAGAAATATCCAAAACAAACTACAACAACAAAAAATAGATGCCGTGGGTGTAGAGAAAAATATCATTGAAGCACAGCTCAGGTTATTAACATGGGTCTTTGATTTAAAGAAGCGTTCACTCAAAATGGCTTCGATTGAACGTTATTTTATTAGTATCGCCAAAGATTATCTATTCCACGTTTATCAATCTAAGCATGACTTTGAAGATATGACGTATGAAGACCATGAAGATTTATATAGAGAATTGCTGAATGGTCTAGATGAGCGTGATGAAGCTCAGCGGGAAAGGAAAGATAACAAATCGTATCAGAGCGCAGCCTATGCGTATAAACGGCTAAAATCATTCCATCAAGTTTGCATGGCACATTATGCTGTTCCTCAAGTCGATACTTTTCGCTTAAATAACTTTCAGTGTATACAGCTTTGCCACGCAAAATTGGTGAGCCCATCCTTGTTTAGCCAATTCATGCAACAGCTTAGATTGCAGATGCAACAGTGTGCCACGGTGCAAGAACAAGAGGTACTGTATCAATTACAGTTGATGTACTTACTCGCATATCGTTTAGGATTGCGTCTAAATGAGGTTCGGGGATTAACATTTAATGAACTCATTTGTCCAGAATTGATATGGAAAGACAATCCTACGGGTGAATCAGTCCAAATTCATATCAGCCTTAGGAATAATATCTATAGACGGCTCAAAAGTAAAAATGCACAGCGTCAATTGGATCTTAATGCAGTCTTCCTTCCTGAGGAAATGGATGCGCTATGTCAGTATCTGATTCCATTGATACGTACTTTGAAAGAAAAAAATAAGCATACTCCACAACTGATATTTGCAACCAATGGTGAGGTGATTAGTGAGCATTCCATTCATCAAATAACTCAACAGTTGTTTGATGCCATTTTAGGGGAGGGCCATGGTTATCGCTTTCATAACTTCCGACATAGTGCTGCCAACCATTTAGCAATTGCCTGGCTAGGCTCTAAAGAAATGGTGATGACCTATACAGACTACGGTTGGAAGCAGGTCAATCGCATGAGGGTAAAACTATTTGGAGCATCTGCCATGCAGCATCAGCTGCTTATTCAACATAAATGGCGATTACTGGCAGATTGGATGGGGCATGGCTCAATCGAGCAAACAGCCTCGCATTATTTGCACGTATTAGACATGTTGGCGATTGATCGTATTTATAATACCCCTTGTATGATGAATCCTCAGATCTTGAAGCAACTTGTTGGCTATCAAGGGAGTGAGCCAGTAGATTTAAACCGCTATATTCAATCCAATAAGCGCTTTAAGTTATATCATCCAGCCTTAGCTTTAGTGAAAACCGCGAAGGTATCTCATCTCTTTCAAAAGCCGACAAGAATTCATGCCTCCGCATTTACACGCATCTACCAGTATATCCAACATCATCAACAGCCTAGTGATCTTTGGGTGAGGCGTGGTGTTTGGCTTGCAGCGAAATGGATCGCACCTCAATTGGCAAAAATGGTGTGGGAGTCAAAATACTTAGGCGAAGATGTTGTAGATCCTTCGAATTTAATTGAGTTCTATGATGATGTCATGAAACGTGGATTTGACCAGCAGCTATTAACACCCATACATACACTAGAAAAAGACCATAAGATCTCAGCTTTATTCTCTTTAAAGACGCTGATCAATCATGCAACGTTAAGAAAAAACTACCTGTATTTTTCCTACTGCTTAAATGAGAAAAAACAACCTGAATTACCTTCATTTATGCATGATTTTAAAGAGGGGATTCAACACATTTTGCCTTCATACGCCGTACTTGAAAGCGATGAGGATATCGATGTGAATCAAAAAAGTCGCCAAATCAAATTAAGATTTGTACACAAAGAGACCAATAAAAATATAACGCGTTGTGTGATCTTTGCCTTGTTATTGGAATCTATACAGTATGATCAACTGTGGGGATGATTTCACAATTTTCTAGGATAACTAAGTATTTTGATTTATTGGAAGAATAAAATTTTATATTTAGATACTAAGTTATTAATTAAAAACATTTTATTTAATATTAATCCAGATATTTTTGTTTAGCTAAAAAATAAATAAAAATATTAGAATTAATGTTTGTATGAGTTATTTCGGTGGATTTAAGATATTTTATCTAGATAGCTATTCAAGAGACTCTCCTAAATGCCTAACATTTTTCTGTTCACATGCATTAAGGTGACAAAACGGAAAAGTAATGCAAATTAAAAATAGCCTAAGCTGCCATGTCTCTGAAAAATAGCCCAGGCTGTCTATTTGTAAAACCTCAATTTACAAATAGACAGCCTGGGAAACCACGAATCTTGATTCTCTAGAATGTATTTGTGAATAGCCACCGATTTTGTAGACCCCTTTTAGTTAAATAAAATGCCTAATTAACGAGGTGCTTATGAATATGGAAGTAACAGTGCTGAATAAGTCTTTACGAGCAGGTTTTTTGCAACAAATTCGTGGAAAAGTGTCAATTGAGCCTAATCATACACTCAGTCACGATTACCGTTATTAGGCCGCTGACAGCCATAATAAAAATAATTTCATGCTTCAAATTCATTGAAAACCTTTTTAAATCAATCTATAAAAATGCTAAAGCCTTATTGGGCGTTTTTTTAAAGCTTCTTATCGGAATTATTGAAAAACTTGACGTCCTTAAGTTTCATGATCCATTACATGGTGACGTTCTTGATGGTAAGTTTCTTCAGTGTGGCCTTTTTTCCAATACGGTACCGCGTATAAGTGTGTCTTTGCGACTTTATAAATTTTTTTGAATACTTTCAGTAAAGATACTACCCGAGAGTTTTCTCCTGCAAGGCTTACAGAGATTTTCTGCTGATTCCAATCAAGTTGTGCCAAAGATGCAAGAATTTTTTCTTCAGCCTGCTGGTCTTGAATGAGCCAATGCAGCGTCACGTCAGCCGGATGTAATAAATTGATACAGTCTCTTTCATCTTCAATTTCAAGCCACACTTCACCTTCCGCATGAGCCGGGAGCAGTTCTAAAGAAGCTGCAATCATTGGCAGGGCGGAAAGATCTCCAATAAAAACCCAATAATCAGCATTTGGGTTAAATCGCGGACGACCGCCTGGCCCTGCTAAACCAATGAATTGCCCTGGTTGAGCGTTGATCGCCCAATCGGCTGCTGCCCCATAATCGGCATGCCGTACAAAATCGACCACCAATAATTTTTCATCTGCTAAAAAATTCCGGACGCTATAGGTGCGTATCGTTGGCTTTTTCCCATCAGGCCACAGCACTTGTCCTTGTTCATTGCGATAAGGCAACAAGGGCTTAAATTCGGCTTGTTCTGAAAAAAACAATTTAATGTGTGCGCCATTTTGGTCAGTAGGGAAGTCGGAAAAATCTTCACTTGAAAAGTAAATACGCTGTAGATGTGGAGACAATTGCTCTGAGGCATGTACACAAATGTGACGTGGTGGAGTCGTTGAGGGAACAGCCATAATTTTTTGCTTCTTAACCTTTATTAACAAATGATGGATAGGTTTTGATGAATTAAGTGAAAAAATCTTGTGGGGCTAATGTAATGTAAATGAATATTGTTTGCAAATGATAATCATTATATTTAATATTTAAAACATGGCTCAATTAAGTCAGTCCACTCACGTTCTATAAATACATTTCAAATTTTTATACTTTCTTATAAAAATTGTTTGATCAACGGTACTACACATGCAAACAATGGATTCTCTGGCTCCTTTAACTCGTGCTCAACATAGCATGTGGAAAGGGCATCATCATCATGGCAGTTACCCATTCCATACCGCAGAATGGCTGGTTATAGAAGGTCCACTTAACCGAGAATTATTTCATCAAGCAATTGAACTAACATTAAAAGAAGCGAAAGCGTTGCATTGGCGCGTTGTTGAGAAAGATGGAAAAGTTTATCGTGTTGATGATGTAGCTTTACGTCCGCCGCAATTTGTCGATTTATCCCAGCTAGATGAACAAGCCATTTTAGATTGGGCAGATGAAGCAGTACAACCACCATTTGATTTAAGCACAGGTCATTTATACGATTATGTTTTTGCACATTTAGATGATAATAAATATGGTTTGTTTTTTAGAGCACACCATGTCGCCCTAGATGGTTATGCCTATGGACTGATGATCAATCGTTTCCTTGATTATTACCAGTCTTTGAAAAATTCATCGGCTTTAAAAAACAAAGCTTTTGATCATTATGAAAAATTTTTAGCAGATGAACAGCGTTATTTAGCATCGGCAAAAGCTGAACAAGATCTACAATTTTGGCGTAAAAACTTTTCGAATGAACTTGCACCGAAAAAACGCTTAAAACGAAAATTAAAACAGCCGTTTTATCAAGGTCCACGCTATGAGGAGGTGATTGACTGGGATACACAGCAGACAATGAACGCACTGGCTGCAGAATTGAAATTACCGAGTGCCATGGTGGTGATGGCCGTCATGATGTGTTATTTGGTTAAACAGTCTGGTGATGCCCAGCAATGCTTTGGTGTGCCGATGATGTCGCGTCTAGGTACCGCAGCTATGCGAGTTCCATGTTTAGTCATGAACATTTTGCCTTTACGGTTGGCAGCAACAGGACATGAAAATTTAAGAGAAACGGTTCAGCTTTTGGCACACCGATTTGCAGAAGTGAGACCCCATCAAAACAGCTATTTTGAACAAATGCGTTTTGTATTAGATGGCTTTGATCCCTTTGAAAACATTTTATTCGGTCCCATCGTCAACTGGATTCCTTATCCACTGCCTGAATATTTTGAAGGCTGTCGTTTAACTAAAACCACCATTTCTGCGGGCCCAATTGAAGACTTTGATATCGCAATTACCAATAAATTTGTCGATGGCATTGAGCGATTATATCTTGCGGTAGATGGACATAAAGAACTCTACGATGTCCAAGCTTTAGGTGAATACTGGCAGGACTTTATGCATATGTTGCGCTTATGGCTGCAGCAGCCTGAATTGTCGGCAGATGCATTGAGTATTGAAAAAAAACTGCCAGCCTAAATCTGGCAGTTTTAATGTACTTAATTAAACGCCGAGTGTTGCGCCGCCATCAATGACCAGTTCATGCATGGTAATTTGCTTGGCTTGATCTGAGAGCAAGAACAAGATGGCATTGGCAACATCTTCAGGTTCGGCAATCTTCCTGAGTGGGATACCGCTGCGGTATTGCTCAAGATTGCCTTCTACAATACCGGGAGGCGGTTGATCATCCGTCCACAGCTGTTTTTGCATCTGGGTCAAGGTTGAACCTGGTAAGACCAGATTACAGCGAATGCCATGTGGTGCAAGTTCTAAAGCTAAATTTTTAAAGTAGTGGCTGACCGCAGCTTTCGTGGTGGCATATAGCCCCATATTCAGACGAGGAACTAAAGCAGCATTCGAACTGATACTCACAATCGCCCCAGATGTATAAGGAATCATTTGCTGGGCCACCCATTGGGATAACAGGGCAGGCCCGATAAAATTGACTGCTAAGTTATGTTGCCACTGCGCTTCAGTGGCATCGAGCAGGCTACCCATTTCTAAAATGCCAGCGGCATTCACCAAGCCCGCAATGGGTTGTTCTGCCCACGGTGATTGCTGAATGCATGCGATCAAGCTATTGGTTTGTTGAATATCATGTGAAATTGCATAAAAATTTTGTTGTTCTAACGGGTTCAGGGTTTGCATGACATCCCATGTTTGAGCGTTAGGCTGTAGATCAATTCCGATGACCTGATAACTTTTTTGCAGTAATTTTTTTACTACCACTGCGCCAATCCCGCGTGCGGCACCAGTCACAATCAATACTGTGGGCATTGAAGTATCCTTTAATTTATTAACAAAACAGTAACAGTTATCATTACTAAATGAGAATAATAATCATTATAGTTGTTGCGTTCAACTACTTTAGTCACATGACTGTCGGGCTGAACATTTAAAAAACATAATTGAAAGATGTGAGAGCAAATATGTTGGCAGTAGAACCATCAGTCTTTAAAAATATGATTGGAATAGCCAAGGAGAATTTAATTGAAGCAGAGGTTGCAGGTTTTGTATTTGCAACACCTACAGGAACTATTTCAAGTAAAAAACTGCTTGAAAATATTCACTTTGAGCGGGAACCCGCTTTATCTTTTGTCGAGCAGCAACAGAAATGGCTGAAACATGCACAATATAAACTTCAGCAAAAAATCCAAGCGACGGGGAATGCTGAACTCATTTTGGTCGGAAGTTTAGCTTTTGATCATCGTGATTTACCTGAAATATCGATTGCAGAAGCAAAAAACACCTATGTGCGGGATGGATTAAATTTTGCAGAGCCTTTTGAACGACTCTCACAAGTTCAAGCAACCCTCGTCCCACCGCAAGCGGACTATGTCGATGGGGTAGCAAAACTCGTTGAGTTAATGAAAACAACCGAGCTGGAAAAAGCAGTTTTGGCACGGGCAATCGATCTTCAAAGTGAACAAAAAATTCCTGTTGTCGAACTGTTCTACCAATTGTTCAAGAATAATCCTGAAGGTTATACCTTTGCTTTAGCACAAAATCCCCAAAAGTCTGGATGGTTTATGGGAGCTAGCCCAGAATTACTGGTTGCAAAGCAAAATCAGTATGTATTCAGCAATCCTGTTGCAGGAACCTTGGCGCGTAGTGCCAATGCGCTAGAAGACCAAGCACAAGCGCAGCGTTTGCTGGCCTCTGCCAAAGATCAACATGAGCATGCTGTGGTGATTGAAGCGATTGCGGATCTTCTCTCCCCCTTATGTGACCAGCTGAATATTCCAAAGACTCCATCATTAATCAAAACCCAGACCGTCTGGCATTTGGCTACCCAAATTAAAGGAACGCTGAAAGATCCAGACATGCATGTTTTTGATTTAGCATCAATTTTACATCCGACACCTGCTGTTTGTGGGCAGCCAGCGCCTTTAGCACGTCAATTGATCTCTGATTTAGAACCTTTTGAACGCAATTTGTTTGCAGGAACGATGGGCTGGAGTGATGCCCACGGCAATGGGGCATGGGCGGTGAATGTACGTTGTGGTCGCATTTTTGAACATTCAGCACGCTTATATGCAGGTGCAGGCATTGTTGAAGCATCACAACCGGCCAGTGAATTGAATGAAACCATTGCGAAATTTAAGACCATGCTGAATGCATTGGGCTTGAATGCCGATCAACTGACATATCAATAAGGCAGGGTCATGTTTAAACAAGAATCGCAAGCACAACATCTCTGGGATGGGATTGTGCAATATCCGCCTGAGTTTGTAGAAAAATATACCACCAAAGGGTATTGGCTAGGACAAACCCTCAGTGAGTTTTTTATTGAGTGTGCTGAAAAATACAGTCAAAACACTGCGCTGATTTGTGGCGATCGCCAGTTTAGTTATGCTGAGTTGCAACAACGTATAGATGAGTTTGCTGTATATTTAAGCAAACAAGGCTATCAGCTGGGTGACAGCTTGGTCATTCAGCTCCCCAATATTGCTGAGTTTTTTATTGCCTACTTTGGCGCATTGCGTATTGGGATGCGGCCAATCATGAGTTTGCCTGCACATCGTCATAGCGAAGTGAGTCACTTTATGGGGCAAACCAGTGCAAAGCTTTATATCTGCGCTGATAAATTTATGGGGTTTGACTACCGTCAGTTAGCGCATGAATGTCTGAAGCGCTGTGAAAGTTTGCAACAGGTCATTGTGGTGGGCGATGCCGGTGATTTTGATGCGTGGCCTGAGACGAATAAGTTTCAAATGCAACGTGTTGTGCCACCGCAAGTGACTGCACGTCATGTGGCATTTTTCCAGCTTTCTGGTGGCAGTACCGGTACGCCAAAACTCATTCCACGTACACATGATGACTATTTATACAGTGTTCGTGCAAGTGCAGAAATTTGTGAGCTGAACCAGCAAACCAAAATGTTAATGGTATTGCCTGTTGCACATAATTTCAGCCTGAGTTCTGCAGGTTCACTAGGACTTTTTTATGCGGGAGGCACGTTGGTTCTATCACAAGAGCCTTCAACATCAACATGTTTTGCTTTAATCCAACAGCATGAAATTTCTCATGTCGCGTTGGTACCTGCTTTAGCTGCATCTTGGGTTGAGGCAGTACAAAAGGGGCAAGAGAATATTTTTGCCCGCCTAGCGGTATTGCAAGTGGGCGGTGCCCGCCTAGCAGATGCTTTGGCACGTCAATTGATTGAACAATATCAATGTTGTTTACAGCAGGTTTTTGGTATGGCTGAAGGCCTGGTCAACTACACCCGTTATGATGACGAGATGGAACAAATCATTTCGACCCAGGGCAGTCGAATTAGTGCAGACGATGAAATAAAAGTGGTGGATGATGATGACCAGGAGCTGCCGAGTGGTGAAGTTGGTCATCTATTAGTCCGTGGTCCTTACACCATTCGGGGCTATTACAATGCGCCCGAGCATAACCGTAACGCATTTACGGTTGATGGTTTCTATCGTACCGGCGATTTAGTTCGTATTAATGCTGCTGGTAACATCATCGTTGAGGGGCGCAGCAAGGATCAAATCAACCGTGGCGGTGAAAAAATTGCCACAGAAGAAGTGGAACAAGTGCTCAATCAGCATCCTCAAGTCATTCAATCTGCATTAGTGTCTATGCCCGATCCGATGCTGGGTGAAAAAAGCTGTGCCTATATTCAATGGCGCATAGATGAACAAGACCCAAGTCAAACCCGGCTCAACCTGCAGCTTCGGCAATATGTGCAGCATTATGGTTTGGCGACTTATAAAATTCCAGATCGTATCGAATTTGTAGAAGATATGCCTTATACCGCTTTGGGGAAAATAGATAAAAAGGCACTCAGACAACGCTTAGCGGCAGAACACATTTTATAAAATAGAGAGGTAAAACCATGGCTATTCCACGTATTGCAAGTTATCCAATGCCACAATCACAGCACTTTCCACGCAATAAAGTAAATTGGTCGCTTGACCCAGGCCGTGCTGTACTTTTGGTGCATGACCTGCAGCAATACTTTTTAGATTTTTATGATCAAACGCAGGCGCCTATTCCCGAGTTGATACAGCATTGCCGTCAACTCATTGATCAATGCCATAAAATGGGTATTCCTGTGTATTACACCGCCCAACCGGGTGAGCAAAGTGCAGAGCATCGTCAGCTGCTGACTGATTTTTGGGGTGAAGGTCTAGCTGCAGATCCAAATATTGTGCAAATTATTCCCAGTCTACAGCCTGCAGAACAGGACACAGTTCTAACCAAATGGCGTTATAGCGCATTTAAGAAAAGTGATTTTGAACAACGCATTAAAAATGCTGGGCGAGACCAGCTGATCATTTGCGGTGTCTATGCGCATATTGGCTGTTTATTAACGGCAGCAGAAGCCTTTATGCTGGATATGCAGGCCTTCTTGGTCGGGGATGCACTGGCCGATTTCAGTTTAGAAGAGCATGAAATGGCATTGAAATATGCAACTGGGCGCTGCGCCAAAGTCGTAGATACAGCGGCTATCTTAACTGAGCTTGAAACGGAGATTGTACGATGAGTCATGCTGCTTTGACTTTAGAAGGGCTTCGACAAACCATTGCGCAACAATTGGAAATAGAAGCCACTGACATTCAAAATGATGACAATCTATTTATGCTCGGCCTGGATTCAGTCAGTTTAATGACGCTGGTGGGACAGTGGCGTGAACTGGGACTAAGTGTTGAATTTCAAGATTTGGTCGAAGAGCCAACCCTGGTTGATTGGCAGCAGCGTTTAAAAGTTAATCCCGTATAACGCCATCATTCAATTCCAGTGATTGATCTTAGAATTAATCGCTTTCTTAAACGGCCCTAGCCAATTTCACCAGCCAAAGGCCATTTTCGTTAACAGCAGCAGATAACGCGAGTGGATCTTCCATGCAGTTAGACAAGTATTATTCATCGCAGCAATGGCAAAAAATTCAAGACTTTGCTGCACATAAACCCAGCCCTTTTTTAGTGGTTGATTTAGACCGCATTGAATTTAAATATCAGGAACTTCAGCAAAGTTTCCCCATGGCTCATATCTTTTATGCAGTGAAAGCCAATCCGAGCTGCGAAGTTTTGCGGCGCTTAGATCAATTGGGTTCATGTTTTGATGTTGCATCAGTTTATGAATTAGATCGAGTGATCGAATGCGGTATTTCCCCAGAGCGTATTTCTTTTGGCAACACCATTAAAAAAGCGGCAGACGTGCAATATGCCTATCACAAAGGAGTCCGTTTATTTGTAACTGATGCGCAGGCAGATTTAGAGCATATTGCACAGTTTGCGCCTCATTCTCGTGTCTTTGTTCGTGTTTTAGTGGAATCAGGTGCGACTTCTGACTGGCCATTATCACGCAAATTTGGCTGTGATACTCAAATGGCGATAGATCTCATGGCAAAAGCCAAGCAAATGGGACTTCAGCCTTATGGTGTTTCATTTCATGTGGGGAGCCAGCAGAATGATGTGACAGTCTGGAGAACTGCCTTAAAAATTGTGAAAGAAGTTTTTGATACGCTTGATCATCAACATGGTATTCAATTGAAATTGATTAATGCGGGAGGCGGTTTTCCTGCCCAATATTTGGCAGAGATTGACAGCATTCAGGAATATGCGCAACGGATTCAATATTATATTAATGAAAATTTTAAGCAGAAAATTACGCTATTTTTAGAACCTGGCCGCTCTTTGGTTGGCGATGCCGGGGTAATTGTTTCCGAGATCGTCCTCATTTCAAATAAATCTGAACAGGATGATAAACGCTGGGTTTATACCGATGTTGGGGTCTTTAATGGCCTGATTGAAACCTTGGGAGAAATGATTAAGTACCCCATTTATACACCAAAAATGCAGAATAATGCGCCAAAATCGAATGTTGTTCTGGCAGGGCCAACCTGTGATTCGACGGATATTATGTATGAAAAAATACCTTATCCATTACCGCAAAATTTAGAAACGGGTGATCGTTTATATTGGTTAAGTACAGGCGCTTATACAAGCTCATACGCATCAGTCGAGTTCAATGGTTATCCACCATTAAAAACGTTCTATCTAGACTAATTTTTTAAGCCCTGACTGTAGATCAGGGCTTTTTATGAATAGGTTTATGCATCTTTTAACCTGGCACTAAATCATAGATAAATAGGTTTGTTCAATTAAAATAGCTTGAAAGCATGAAATAAACAATAATCAATCTTATTTAATAATGCTAATGATTCTCATTTATTCTGTATAGTGTCCGACCATTAGAAAATTATTTTTTAATGAGGGGAATTACTTTGAAAAGAACGATTTTATTTTTATCTTTGGCTGCATCTCCATATTTTGCAATGGCTGAAGAAGCCGTGGCACTCCCGACCATTGTGGTCAAAGCTGACTCACAAGAAACCGATGTCACGGGTAAACTTAAAAAGAAAGCAAGCCTGAATATTTTAGGGGAAAAAGATGTCTTGGATACGCCTTTTACCATTCGAAATTATAGTGATCAAGCCATTCAGGACTCGCATGCCCATACCATTATGGATGTGTTAAAAATTGATCCAAGTATCCGGACCACCACCAATAGTGGTCATTTAAATGAAAACTTTAATATTCGTGGTTTTAATGTCAATTGGGATGACCTCAATTTAAATGGTGCTTATGGCATGGCACCCTCTGGCCGTGTTTCGACTGATATTTTAAGCTCAGTGACGGTGCTTAAAGGTCCAAATGCATTAATTGCAGGGATGGCACCAGGTGGCAGTGTAGGTGGTGTTGTCGTTGCAAATACCAAACGTGCCGATAAGGAATTAACCCGCGTCACAGCCAACTTTGAAGATGAAGGTTTTTATAAATCTGGTTTCGATGTGGCACGCCGTTTTGGTGAAAATCAAGAATTTGGTGCACGTGTCAGTGCAAATTATGGTCAGGGCGAACATGTTGTCGAAGGTCTTGAGGATGAAACCATTTCAGCGGTCATGGGTTTAGACTGGACCACAGATAAAGCAAAAATTAACTTGGATGCTTATAGCACTAAAGACGATCGTAATGGTGGTTCACCGGCGATGGTCTCATTTGCGACATTAGGAAAAGTGCTGGATGCTCCAGATGGGCGTTCGAATTATTTACCAAATTTATGGGGTAGCCAATCTGCTAATTATATCGGGTTATCTGGCGAATATAAGTTACTTGATAATTTAAAGGTGATTGCAGGTGTAGGGACTGCTGAGCAAAAATATCAAGGACATCTGTTTGGGACTCGTTTGGTTGTAACAGATGCAGCGGGTAATGCAAATTCACAGTATTATCATGTCAAAATGAACCAACGAAATACTGCGGCTAACTTAGGCTTAGAAGGGGCATTTCAAACAGGATCAGTTCAACATGTTGTGGGTTTAAGAGCAGATTATTTGCATAGAGATACCAATATGCATAGTAAAGCTGGCGAAACTAAATTCTTGACGAATTTGTATAACCCGAGCAATTTAGGATCAATGCCAGCTGCACCATCAATTTCACAAACAGCCGATAATGATTACATTAGTTATTCATTCACGGATCAAATTTCACTGCTGGATGACAAGCTACAATTTATTTTGGGTGCACGTTATCAAGACATCGACATCAAAAACCCAACAAAACCAGAAAACAATTATAGCGAGGATAAAGTTTCTCCAAGCTTAGGAATTGTGGTGAAACCATGGGGTGAGGATGTATCTCTATATGCAAGTTATGTCGAGGGTTTATCCCAAGGCAGTACTGTTAATAACAAAGATGATGCCAATGATGGTACGACCTTTGCTCCATTCCAAACCAAGCAATATGAAATAGGTGCTAAATATCAACACGGCTCTTGGCTGCATACTTTAGCCGCCTATCAAATTGAAAAACCAAGCACGATTACAGAAACCTTTGCAACTCCTGTGAATGATTATACTCAAATCACAACAGACGGTGGTGAGACGAAGTCTAAAGGGGTTGAATATGGGTTCTCAGGCAATATTATTGATGATTTGATCGTATGGGGTAATTTGGCTTATATCGATGTTAAATATGAGAAAAATACAACAGCGAATATTGTGGGTAATAGCGTTGAAGGACAACCAGAATTCACCGCTGGCCTAGGGCTTGAATATCACTTGCCTCAGGTCGAAGGATTCAGTGTAAATACCCGTGTAAATTATGTAGATAGCCAATATCTGAATAATAGTAATACCTTAGAGCTACCAAATTATACATTATTGGATGTCGGGGCTAAGTACACAACCAATGTCGGTGGTGTAGATACAACCTTCCGCGCGAACATTGATAACGTCACTGATGAAAAATATTGGGCGGGTGTATTCAATAGCGGTTTTACCACACTGGGTTCAGGCCGTACTTATAAGCTGGGTGTAAGTTTTGATTTTTAAGCATTAAGAATACTTTGTGCTTAAAACATTCTAAAGGCAAGATGCGAGGTACCTTCCCATGACGGAGATGGTATCTCGTATTTTCCTATTTCTACATTATGTATGTCTAACTGATGACAAGTTTGTGTTCCGAGAAATAGTAGTCTGGGCTGGATCTGGATTTTTGATTTCAAAATATTTAGCTTCCAACATCAGTCAGTCGATATGAAAAGTGACGTAATAACCATTTTAAAGGTGTAGGTTTTGAAATTCCTTGCATTCTGTTTTGTTTTTATTGGCAGTGTTTTGGTGTATTGCACTCATCGAAACCAGCGCTTGGTTCAGGACGTTTTGCCGCAGTTTTATCGTTGCTTGGGTTTCGGTTTTATTGCCTTATCACTGCCTCTGTTTTTAGTGAATTTACCTAAATTAGTCGCAGTGTATATGTGGCTTTTAACCATGTTAGTCGTGTGGACATTTTTACCATTTATAGCTTTGATAATGAAAAAGAATAGCTCATGAACTCATTATTTCAACAAAAAATTCAATCCGACTGGTGGTCCAAGTCCTTTGCTGGACTATGTTTGGGTTTTATTTTTGCCTTGCTCTGTGCATCCATCATTACGCTATGGGCAATTCAAAATCTAAGCCCTGGTTTGGCACCTCAATTAGGCATGTGGTCTATTCCTTGGATTTGGCTGCCGGTATGTTTTATTGCGTACTTTATCCCCAGAGGATGGCAGTCCATTTTAATCTTGATGGTATTGAATATTTTGGCCTATCGCATTTTATGCTGGCTGCGAGGAGCATGACATGAAAGTGCGTACTGATCTTATTCGCCATGCAAAAACCATGCATACTTGGGTCGGAATTAGCTGTGGAATTTTCTTATTTATCTGTTTCTTTGCTGGTGGCTTAAGCATGTTTCAGCATGACTTAAGCCGATGGGCAACACCACCACAGCAACAATTACAATCAATTTCAGCCTCACAATACGATCCTCTTATTCAGCAAGTTCAAGCACAATATCCAGAAACAATAAAAAATTACCAGTTAAATTTTGATTCCAAAGAATTTTATAATGCGCCTATGCAGTGGCAAATACCTGTACCAAAAGGACAGGAAGATCATGCATTTGACACGCATCAACAGAGTATGCTGGCTACCTTGAATGGAGATGGCACATTGCAAGTCAAACAAGAAAACTTGTCAAAATTGGGCTGGTTGATCGAGCAGTTACATGAAACGGCAGGTATTCCTGGGACTTTAGGGCATCACACGATAGGTGTATATGTGATGGGGGTGGTCTGCATCTTGTATTTTTTAGCATTAATGACGGGCTTGATTGTACTGTTACCCACCTTGGTGAAGGATTATTTTGCAATTCGTACAGGTAAAAATAAAAAAAGGTTCTGGTTAGATGCACATAATGTTGTGGGAATCACGAGTTTTCCCTTTCATATCATTATTAGTGTCACGGTGATTGCCTTTGCATTTCATGATGTATTTTATGATGCGATTGGCGGTTTGGTTGCTCAGGATAAGCCACTATTTCAAAGACCGCCAGCCGTTAAAATTGTGGAACCGGTTGCACCATTAAATGTCGAAAAACTGCTTGCAAAAATACATCAACAAGCCCCTGAATATCAGGTCAGTTCTATCAGTTTTAATCATTTAGATCAGCCTGAGAAAGCTTCTGCGCGCGCCAATTTGTATAGCGCTGAGCAAATGCTGCGCGGTGACCGTTTTGATGTCATCGTATTTAATCCTTATTTGGATCAGCCACTAAATACTAGTAATTTGAATACTCAAGCGACCGCGATGGATCAAGTCATTCGTTCAATGTTTAGCTTACATTTCGGTAATTATGGTGGAGATCTCACCCGATGGTTATATCTGATTTTAGGTTTGGGTGGAGCATTTTTATTTTATTCAGGCAATTTACTTTGGATTGAATCAAGGCTCAAACGACAAAAAAATATTGAATTAGCACAATCTCAACAGCGGCAGGATGTTAAAGCGGTTGCCAATTTAACTGTTGGAGCATGCCTAGGTTGTATTCTTGCAGTCGTTAGCAGCATGTTGATTGGTCGTTGGGGTTATATTTTATATGCAGAACTAAACAGTTTAAATCATTTATTTTTGTATAGTTATTATACGATCTTTTCATTAAGTATCTTATATAGTTTTGTGGTTGGCGCAGATAAAGCTTTACCACAATTTTTATTCGCAATTGTATTGGTGCTGTGTTGTTTACCACTGACCTCTGTCATTGCATTGATATTTCCTCAACTTGGTATATGGGCTTCATTTTCATCTTTATGGTGGATTGATATATTTGCTATGGTTTTTGCTGGGCTCTTTATTTGGTTTTATTTGAAAGCGAAGTACCGTCAGAAACAGGCAGCAGAGACCAATATAATCCCATAAAACCGATTATTTTGACTATGGTAGATGACAACACCGCTGGAAACCTGAAATAATTTAAAAGGCACTGTTGCAGAAAGTGTAGCAGTGCCGCTGCCTAAAAACTGTAACTTAGCATGAGTGATGATCTGCAACCGTGCCCCAGTACTTCACTTGCGCGACATCCTACCGTTTAGCAATACTCATGCCGATAAAGCGCTTTGTGCAAGTTCCATAACTTATTCTAGCGACAATAAACGGTTTGCATCATGTTAAAATGTATTTTCTTAAATCCTTAATTGTTCGAAGTAATTCATCTCGTTCTAAGGAGCTAGTCTTCCTATCTATCCAAAGATTCGCATTCTTTTTGGGCAAAATAATCGCATGTGCCTGTCGATCTGAAAGCATCAGTCGGCAATATTTTGTGTCATTAGCTCCATCTATATAAACAGAATCAATCTGCTTCTCCAATGCAATTGGATCCAGTCAATCCCCAGTATCTGTGAATCACTGACATTGTTCGTAAGCAACAGTGCATCCCGTATTTGCAGGGTTTTGACATTCTATACCGATATGTAATTTACGCCATTGTCGACGATATTCGGGCTGATATTTTTTTCGCTTCCATTCACCTTCACCTAAAAATTTCAAGCCAGTAGAATCCACGAGTAGATAAAGTGCCATACTTTTTGATAGCGAATCGCAATATACTTTTGTCTTCGACAGAGTGGAATAATCCGGTGCTGTCCAATTCAAACCAGATACGTTTAATAAGGCGCTGAATAAAGCCTGTGACCGTGCCTAAAGAGTCGAAATAGCGATTTAATCATGAGGCAGCATTGAATAGCTACATCAGAATCAGTCGGATTTCATCCTTGCTTTCTTTTTTTGAGCATAGCAGTGGGATTTAGAATTAAACCAAATCGAGATATTTCTTCGATTGATTAAGGCTTGATTACAGGTAGACCAATTGGTTATACGACAGATCTTAAATATAGACGTATTCATTTTAAAATTATATTGTTGAATAGACCTTTAACGGTAGCTTGGTACAACAAAGTCGTTCCTGACCAGCTTTCAAGTTTTATTTCAGTAACATGGGTTGTACTTCAAATAAAAGTTAAAGACTTAATGGTTAATACACTGGTTACCAATAAAACTTAACATAAATTAATATGCTTAAAAATCAATGATATAAAATTTTATGTGATGCGTAGAATACGCATCATATAGATATGGCTTAAATTTGCTATACTTAAAGTGAGCAGTGTCATTTGTGGCTAGGTTAAAAATTTATGAGTCTTACTGAAGTTAAGGTCCGCCAGGCTAAACCAAAGGAAAAAATTTATTTTTTGGCGGATGATGATGGCTTAAGTTTGAAGGTCGAACCCAATGGACGTAAATCTTGGAGCTATCGCTATTCAGTTGCAGGGACAAATAAACGCCCTCGTGTGAAGTTAGGCGAATATCCTGTAATGTCATTAAAAGAGGCGAGAACCGTCCGGGATGAATATAAATTCAATGATCATCAAAATGAAGCACTGCATAAAAAAAATATAAAAACTTTCCAGGATATTTGTGAAGAGTGGTTAGAATTTAAAATCAGAAATTCCTTTGAAGACAAACCACGCTGCGGTGTAATTCAACTTGCTCAAAAATGTTTAGCTCAAGATATTTATCCAGATATTGGCGTAATGCCATTTACTGAAGTCAAAAGATATGATCTGGTTAAAATTATTAAAAGCATAGAATCTCGGAATGTAAAAGAACCTGTAAAGAAAGCATACAGTTATTTAAATCAAATTTATGATTACGCTGTAGCGATGGGTTATTGTGAATATAATATTGCAAATGGACTTCATAAAATATTAGTCAGTAATAAGATTAAAAAGAATTATCCTTATTTAAACTCAAATGAGCTACCTAATTTCTTAGCTAGATTGAAGCAGATTAATACAGATCCTATCATTAAAAAAGCACTCCTATTTAAATTATATACAGGCGTACGCGGTGGTGAATTACTGCTTTGTGAGTCGCATCATTTTGATTTAGATAAGAAAATATGGAAAATACCAGCTTTGCATATCAAGCAGTATAGAAGAAAAGTTATTTTAGGTCATGATATTCCTGACTTTTTTGT
>JAHLFF010000002.1 GCA_018883945.1 Candidatus Acinetobacter avistercoris | reverse complement strand
ACCGCTGATTTCAAAGAAAGTAAGCCCTTTACCTTCCTTGGCCTCTAACACTTAGGCCATAGCGGTTTAAATTAATGTCGCCCCTTGAGCTGCTAAGTCGCCCTTATCAGCTCAATTTTCTTCGGTTATTGCTTAAGCAAAAGGCTTATTGCGAGTTTATGTGCACTGACAATAAAGTTTGTACACTAAATCAAAAAGTAAAAGCTTTGCCCCCTCCTTCACGAACAAGTTCCCGATAGGCCATCTATGATTCCTCTGCCAAACTCTGCCCTTGTGGCGAATTGAGCGCCATTATGAGGAGCCAATGGACATAGCATTTGCTCGGGTTGAACTAACACTCGACTGTTAGTAATCATCAATTGCACTCCGGTACACACGGAGCCTTACTTGACAACTTGATATCGTACGTTATATATCGTACAGTCCCACTATCGTACGATGTGTAACGTACAAGAAGCTGCCCACACTAAAGCTCATGTGTGGTTTTTTGTAAGGGAAGAAACGTGGGACTGAAAGATGTACGTATAAAAGCAATCAAATGTCTAGAAAACGGTGACATCATGCATAGCGAGCGCAATCACGATTCTATCGATGATAAGAACTTATTAGCATGTAACAAAGTTCAACCAGATTATGTAATCATGCTCTTGAGGAAAACAACGGGGCTTGAATACGAAGAAAGTGAACATCACTATCTAGAAACGGTATCAGTCCACGTATGTAAGCCTATTTGGGAAGGCAAGCGTTGGTATGTAAAATTTCATTTTGAAGAGGCTAACATTGTATTTTTAAGCGTTCATTTGAGCCTCTAGTATAGCAGGAGTTTGACGTTTACGGCTCAAGAACTATTTTTGTAGATAGTTTTTTAGCCGTAAGCCGAATCTAATAAGTTTAGGGTTTAGGCCTTGCCACCCCTTAACGCGGCGTTAGGTATTTTGGAGTAGATGCGCATTGTTTTTCACGCGCTATGGGAATATATGAAACTTTATAGAGAAGCAGATAAGATTAAAACTGGTTGCGAACACTGTAAGGCGAAAGTGGACGTTACTATGACTCTTTGCGATATGCCATTCAAGCATGCTGATGGTGTTGCTAAAGATGTGCTAGTTGGAATTTGTGATATTTGTGGGAATATTGTTGTTACTCCGCATCAATCTACAATAAAAATTGGTCGTGATCTTAAGAATATAAAAAAATCTATTGAGCTAAGAGTTCCTGCTCATTATATTGATATATTAAATTTGGCTTCTAATAAAGTTGATGTAGACCTTGATGAGTCATTCAATAAACACCTAATACTGTTTTATATAAATCTATTAAATTCTACACGTTACGAAGATGGCGATTTGTTCAGTTTGTTTGAAAATGAAGATCATAATGTAAAACTTTCTAAAAGACTTTCATTTAAAGCGAATGATAAATTGGTTTTTGATATAGAATTACTTGTAAAGCGATATAATTTTGAAAATAAAAGTGATTTATTAAAGGCGATCATTCTTAAAATAAATCATGATATAGTTCAGTCAAATAATATTGAGAGAATAAATGAACTCAAAGTGTTAGCTTACTCTTTTTTTGCATAACAATTTGTTCAAGCGGACACAAAATAGCTGGTTATAATCGTGCCTCGCACATTTTATCCAGCTATTTCGCGCCGTTTAGCAAGTCGATCATGCACATCGCATTCTACCAGTAAGCATTGACCGATATACTCCCACAGCTGTAGCTAAATCGCGCCTACCCATCAAAACGATTTAATAACTGTTGAAAGCGGACTACATCACATTATTAACTTGCCCTCTCACCTTCTTCCAACATCGCTCCCGAGGGGAGAGAAAAATGTAAATTTATTAGAAGATGATAAAAAACAATATCTTTGCGGCCACGCCGGCGAGTTTCCGTTCCCAACCAAATATGGTCGATGTCGCATAATACTGTCACCTCTCTTGGCAAATCCTCAGCGACTGTATAGCCAGCGTATCGTTGTTTCGAAACATATGAACAATAGCTACTAACAAGTTCGGAAAAGTTTTTAATATCGCAGTATCCAACCATGAATACTGGACTCAGGGACTCACTGTCGTAGCCCGCGATCTTGTTTAAGTGCTGAGAGATAACCGTCGTGTCGAGCGAGAATAGGCGGAATGCTTCGAATATCGCGATCCGCGTATTATCGCTTGAGGTGATAAAGCCATCTATCTCACCTGGGCTTTTACCAGACGCTGAATGACCGCCCCGCTTTTGATCCCTAAACCCTACCCGCGCTTGTGCCATACGCTGGTCAAATAATGAGGTAAACCAATCATTAATCAAATCCTCCCACATGATCCCGGAGCTCGGCTTTTCTTTCGTAGCGTTTCCTGATTGTAAATTACGCTTTCGCAGCACAAGTTCGCGAGCTACTGCTAGAACCGCGTCCTTCAGATATTCGTGTGGCTGCTGGTTTGGGCTGACAATGTCGACGTAGGTTTCAAAGTCTTTGGAAAGGACTTGAGCGTAATGCTTCTGAAGCTGTAGAGTTGAACGCTGAGACCCCTCATTTAAGAGCTGAACCATCTCTTTCATGGAAGGCAGATCTGTAACCACTTCAGAGAGAGCAGAGAGCAAATCATCAATGCCTAAATCATCAGGTGTAGACTGGTTGAGTTCCTGATAGCGTGCCAGTATCTTACGCACCGTAAAGTCATCACCACGCGTTATAAGCGCCCTGCAATAGGGCGTAAGAATGTGAAGCCGTGTATGCTGCTCAGCAGAAAGTCTCAGCCAAAAACTCTCGATATCTTGAGCATCAATCAATCGGTAAGCATCCAGAATGGTAGCCACCCAGGTTTCGCTCATCTGCTCAGGTTCGATGCTTCCTGCACTGCGGAGGAAATAGGCTAAAGCGTGCTGAAGACGGGTCCTGTCTTGGTCAACCGCGTACAGCTTGAGGTGTCCATAGAATAATATAAAACCATGGTGTCCTCTCTTGGTTTCCCGGTAAAGGGCTTCCATGAGCTGGACAGTGTTTGCGGGATCATGCTCGCTGAAGGCCATAGCGATAATTTGTCGTCTGAAATAGTCACACTCATTGTAGTGCGCGGGCTCAATAGTTTGTCCCAATGATTCTTTCCGCTTATGAGGAATGAGTAATTCATCTGCTTCTTGCTGAAAACGAGCAGCGTCTGATTTGTAGGTTTCGTACAGATCCAATAGCTGCCATTTGTACTCGTAGCTCTGCCATACTTTGCGAATGCGAACGCTGTTCTGATTTTTGGAGTTCGCAAATCGCTCCTGTGCGAGGATCTCTTTCGCTGACTCTAGTAATCTAGTAGCTGTTTCAGTTAGGCCAGCATCGCATGCAGATATGAAGGCTTGCTCCAACCCCGTCAGGCCAAGATCATCACTTGCAGAGGATTGACGAATACCAATCGTTTCATGAAGTAGTCGTACGCGCCGGATGACAGTGCACCTTTCCAGTAAAACGAATAAATGATCCAAGGGAATAGAAGGCACGCACCGGTTAACGAACTCATCATAAAGTTCATCGCGAAATGCATTGGAGTAAGAGCAGAATTTTTCCCACAAGTCGTATTTACCTCCTCCCGCATCCCAAAATAGATGGACAAACTTCCCCCGAGGGCCAAAACCAAATAATCGCACAAGCTCTTGTACTCTCGACGCGACACCATACAACGGTTTGGTAAACGGCGTCGGTCTGCCGAGGCACATCAACATCTGGAGATATTGGCACACCGCTGACGCCACATTAAACGGATGCTGGCTATCGCAAGTAAGATTGTACTTCCATTCTTCACATCTATTGGACAAAGCTAGAAGTGAGCACTGCCCCGTCTCAACAATGAGTTTTCTCCATGGTAATGTGGCAAAGAACGCACTAGCCTTTAAGCTACTCAGACCTTCCAGATTTGCAGCGAACTCAGCACCGTAATACCCTC
This sequence comes from Candidatus Acinetobacter avistercoris, assembly GCA_018883945.1. Taxonomy (GTDB): domain Bacteria; phylum Pseudomonadota; class Gammaproteobacteria; order Pseudomonadales; family Moraxellaceae; genus Acinetobacter; species Acinetobacter avistercoris. The sequence goes on along the minus strand of JAHLFF010000002.1, from coordinate 3,331 downwards.
GAATTGATTTGCGTAAGGCTCTGCATGTTGCTCCTGTTGGATCTATCCCTAAGCTCTCCAAACGCTCGATAAACCAAAACCCCAAAAGATATTTATAGTGCTGACGTGACTGTTCGTACTGCGAACATTCGATCCGTACAGGGAGATCTGCAAAAGCCAGTGCCAGCTGGACAACCTGCGGAGATTCAAGGGTGTCTAAAAGGTTTAACAAGAAACGGTATTCGAATCCTCTAGAAAAATCGGGACTCCGGAAGGCGCATTGGTCACCCAGCACAGCCAAAATGGAGAGGACACGAGTGACAAAATCTGGCTCTTTTTCGACAGAGTGAATGTACTCACGGCACACCAGCTTCTGATATCCGTCTTCTAGATTCTGGACATAGGATGTATCGCGATTTCGCGAATGTTCAAAGGTTTGTTTGGCAAGATAGTAAAACGCAACGTCGGAGGTCACCGAGTGAGAGAGCAGTAGCACGATGTAGTTCGAGTGCTTGTACGCGGGCAATATGAGGAATAGTATGTACTTGAGGATCGGCCGACTATCTGCAAGTTTCACCAATTCCTCAGTGAAACCTGAGGAATTGAGATATTGACTCTGAATTTGAATACTCGCATTAACCGTGCTGGACAGTAGCCAGCTATAGAAAAGTTCGCTACGACCTCGTACCCCCGCACGATGAAGGTCTACCACAAATCCAAGATTATTAGACGCACCACTTACTTTGGCTGGGTAAATACCATCTAGCGAACTCAGCGATATCTTAGGAAATTCCACTGTCGAGTTCAGGCAAGACCCACTATCTTGGTCATGAGAGAACAACTCACGATCAATTTCCATTGGCCGGATACGCCCGGAGAAATCGTCTTCGTTGATTGATTGCATGATATAAAGATCGATATCCACAGCAAGCGCGATGTCTTCAGCTAAAAATATCAAGAGCTGCTCGTTGAATCCATTACGCTCTTCATACTCCAATTGCTCAAAGATGACAGGCATGGCCCAGTCGCAATTGACGCTGAAGCACATCATCCAACGTGAGAACGCTTCTTTGGGGCTCAGCATAACGCGCAGATTCAGCCATAAATAGGTACTGATCAGTGAACTAAAGTACTGGTTTCCTGGGGGTTGGCTAAAAACACCGCCCTCAAGTAGCAGATCTGGAAGTAACTGCTCCACGGTCAGATGCTCGCCAAACTCCGCTTGCAACAGCTGTCTAAGCTCTCCTTCTGCACAGGCATAATGAGGTTGGATACAGCCATTTTTACCGTAGCAGATGTCCTTGAGATGATTAACCGCCTCAATCAGCGGCACTAAACTTGAGTCAACAGAGTCAATATCCCTTACCAAATTGCAGTGAATGTTGCACCAGCCAGCGTAAAAAGAGACCAGTCCGAACTGCTCGATTTGAGAGAGCGGGATGTCAGAACCAGAAAATGGGACGCCAGATGATCGCGGCCATGGGAGCGCGCCGACTAAAACAGCCTCGACCGTTTCCCTATTCAGCATATGGGTCGCAAGCTTGGCATGCACTAAAAAAATGGAAAAAGCCTTTGCTTGCCGTTGTTCTTCATACGAATAAATCTTGGTGTCATGAACACATGCAGCATGTCCTGCCAATATTGATTTTAAGTGTCGCCAACTTTCCGAATATTCGCCCATCGTCAATACAGTTCCATTACCCAAAAAACCGTAGATACTCTACGTATGATATTAATTACACAGTCTGCCAGACTGCAGTATAAAAATCACTCTTACCAATAGAAGATTATGTCCTGGTACGGCAGATTATCTACCATTTGTTGGTCAAAAAAAATAAAGCACATTTTAATTTTAAAAGCCTAACAACTCTTCTGATTACAGATTTAAAATATCCATATCTTTTTGCCTCTTTTGACTCTTGACACGATCAATTTCCTTTAAAACATAACGCGCAGACCGTTCCACCTCTATTTTATAATGGATATAGTCAATTTATTTATATAAACAATATAAATAACCTTCACAATATGAAGTGTAATCAATGTTATATTTTTTATTGAAAGACCATCCTGCACTAAAGCTATAGCTATAGGTATAGGTATAGGTATAGGTATAGGTATAGGTATAGGTATAGGTATAGGTATAGGTATAGGTATAGGTATAGGTATAGGTATAGGTATAGGTATTTTAACCACTGACAAACATTTATTGAATTCATTAAAATTACTTGCGCAACATGTAGAGCATTGTCTATCCCTGACCTTCACCAACTTACAATTAATATTGAAATGATTAACATCAACCCGTTCTAAATCAGCATAAAGTTCATAAAATCCTTTAGGAAGACATGCATCTCCAGTTAATATCCCCTCTAAACTTTCATCTATATAATTCCTGTAGGACATAGATATCATTCTGTATTTTTTATTTTAGTAAAATAACCATAATCTAAAGGGACATTATATCCAGCTAGATAAAAACAAATTCGCCTTCATGGTATAGTTAATTAACTATTTTTCCCCTTGCGCATGGAGCAATGTACTCACTACTTCTTACATGCTTATTTTCACTACAACAATTAACATCTATTTTTATTGTGTTTATTTTAAGATTGTGCAGATCAGACCAATTCATATTAATAATATAGCGAATTTTTTTAACATCGTACTATGAGTAGCACTTTTAGATAATTCGCTAATAGCATTATTATGCTTAGCGCAAAAACTCTCAAAAATCCAGCATGAATTGAAGTAAGAAAATCCACGATCAATTATTTGTTCTTCTATGCAGGCCTTACAGTATCTAATGGCAAAAGCATCACTTGCGTATATTTTTTACCTAATGAAAAAAATAGAAAAAGAACGAAATTGAGAGTATCTTTTTTTCAAAAAATTAAACTTATTAGCCCGATATGAAAGCTCATCATAAAGTTGAATGAAATTTTTTATATCAAGATCACAAAAATATTTAGAAAGGCCTTCTCTTATCAGCTGATTACTACGCCAAGCATTATTATAAAGTAGAATAATTGAATCCACCTCACCAATTAAAAGCAAACGTCTGAGTACGTACCCTTGAAATAACTCACCAGCTTGAGGTAGCAAACCATTATTATCGGCCATAGAAATAAAAAACTTACCATATAAATTTAAAATGCAAGACTAAAAAATTACTTTTCTTAATAATAAATTATCACTTAGTATCTTCCTGCCGGAATTTTTGTAGTGGTCAAGTAAAAGTGGCCACCGATTTATAGTTAATCCAATAATCTGCTTCAGCCTGATTTGGACTGATACCACCATTGTGCTGATGGGGTCTCAATTGACTGTAATAACCGATTAAATATTTCAC
>JAHLFF010000130.1 GCA_018883945.1 Candidatus Acinetobacter avistercoris | reverse complement strand
CTCATACTGCTCGCGCTATCGTTGAAGATGAACAAGGTGAAGAGTTGGAGATTCTACGTCACTCACTGCCATATGGTGATGGCCACGGTGATCAAGGTTTATTCTTCATTGCTTATACTAAAAATTTGAGTATTTTAGATGAAATGTTAAAACAGATGTTTGGTACATCTGGTGATGGTATTCATGACCGTTTACTTCATTTTGTTACAGCGGTAGACGGAGCTTACTTCTTTGCACCAAGTGAAGAGTTGCTGGAAGAAATTTTGGAAGGGTGAAATAGTTAAGGAATAGTCAAATCTGGCTATTCCTTAACATTAGCAATTCAACACCACAATAGATCTGTTTACGATTTAACCGTATTAAACATTCCCAATTCATATTCCATAGGGTTACAGTTTGCTTCAATATCCATGTCTAAATAACTATAACGATGTAATAACTTCTTTCTGTCATGTCCCTGTTTTTGCCAAATATTGAAATGAGATCCTTCTCGTGAAAAACACTCTGTTAATTGATTTGTTTGTTGATTTGCCAGTAAATCTATACCTTTAATTTGGCCACTTTGATAAATAATTTGCTTTTGTTCTAGTTCAAAACCATATCCTGTTGAAAAATCACCTTTATTTTCATCCACATGATAAAAATACTTAAAATCACGGGCAGTACTAGAAAGTTCATCTATACAACTATTTTTTGACTCTAAAATCTTAGGTTTTATATAGCTAAACTTAAATTCAGAATCTGAATCATTTTTATAAACAATGAGAACTTGATTATGAATAGGACTAGAACTGATCAAACAACTACCACTTTCCGTAGCAAGGTAATAAATTTCATTCACGAGTTGTTCTTTTAAATCAACTTTTTTTCCCGTTAAATTATCCACAGGTTCAACTTGACTTTGCGATACAGAATTAGTTGCTTGTTTTGGCTCTTCCTCCACTTTAATATCTTTAGGACTACATCCCATAAGCAAAATACATGTATAGAAAATAGAGAGTTGTTTTTTCATATTTAACGACCTGTGTGAGACCAATGTGGTACATCCCCACTCCCAAACCATATTACACCAATTTTTTTACCTAATTTAGCCAAATCTGATATTGACGATACTTTCGTACTTACACCATCAATAACCACTGTTTTATTTGAAATCCCACTTAAAGTCATATCAACTGCCATACGGTTATTATGATTTGAACGCTCTGGTCTTCCTACTGGATTACGGCCAATCTTATAACGCCGATGCATTTCAGTTGCTCCAGCAATAGCAGCCTGATAATTACTACCGTGCGTCCAATCAATATTTACTCCAGGCCAAGGAGGAACTTTATCTGGGTTAATTTCTTTACGCATAATAGCCGCGCTGTAATACATTAAATAACTACGTTCAACTGGGCGAAAGGTTGTACTTAAACTTACACCAATACCTGCGTCTTTTAATGCTTCTATAAACTTCTTAGCATTACTTTTAAACGGATCAACTAAATCATCTAAACTGGTACTACTTAAAAAACGACCATGCCAATGTCCACCACTGACTTCAAGCAAAGGTTTATCAATTTTTAAAACAAGAGTCTGTTTTGACTCACTAATCACTATACTACCTTGCTTCGTCTGCGTGCCAGAAACAAGACTATAAACATTAACCTCTTTACCAATTAGACCTTTATGTTTTTTAATCCCATTACCATCTTGACCAGAAGTATGATTTCTTTTTTTCCCGTCATATTCCAACACATAAGAAATACCACTCTCCAATTGATTGGTCTTTTTATTGATCGTACGTATTTCAAACTCACCATCACGATTGATCATTTTAATTGGATGACCATTGCCCCCCCGAATGTCAGCTTGACTTATAGGAGCTGTTTTATCTTCACTCACCTTTTGAGTTTTAGGTTCGGCTTTAAGTTGCTCTTCCGTTGTAGGTATTGGTTTTTTCGTAGCTGTAAAAGCTGTAAGCACATCTTGACGCTCATATTTTTCTCTTATGAGATAAGTATATTCAAGTATTTGTGAATCAAGCACCTTATCAGGCACCACTACATTCCCTTGAGGGAGAGTTAATTTGATTTTTAAGCCAGCCAGACCTGTCAATGAAATTAAGCCATTCACATCTGTAACCTTAGGTTTTTGTTGCCCACGATAGTGCGAAATCACATAATAATTAGACATAGCTTTAGATTTATCGTGATTAAATAGTTTGATTCGAATTTTAACTAAAGGTAATTTCACCACTTGAGTCTGTTCATCATTGACTAAAAATTCAGTAACTTTTTGAGAAAAGTCCCCCTTAGCACTACTTACAAAAACTTCAAGCTTCTGCCCCATCTCTGCTGTAATTTTTTCTTCTCCCTGACCATTAAACTTATGTTCTTTTAAATTATTTTTATAACGAATTGCATATTTTAAATCAGGTATTGCCTTAGAAGAATCTCCTTCAATAATTTTAATTTTAAAGCTTACATCATTACTTTGAGCTGTCGCTGTAGTTGTTGGAGCAGGTGAAGGACTATTAGCAACATTCACTTCTTGATGTTTAACGTTATTTACTGAAGGATTTCCTTGATGTTCTTCAAGTTTATCTGCAATAACAGTGGAACTTTGCTGTACTTTAATATTAATTGTGCCTTTAACCACAGGAATACGAGCAGGCACGATAATATTATTTTTTTTGAAGCTAATATTGCCTTGTGGTTTGACTACCATTCCAACAATCAACCCTTCTTGAGTTGTTTTCTTTTTTAAGTAAGTCTCTCCATCTACTGAAATTTCCACTTCTTTATCTCGATATTTATCACCATTTTCTTCTAAAATTGCTGCATTGACGATGTTGCAATATCCTTCTGACTCGGCAAGTGCTATCGCGCTACGGAACGTACGACCACGAGGAATTTCCAATAAATTATCAGCATATTTGGGATTAGTGGCGAATTTTTTTGCTAACGCGTATACTTCTTTTTCATGGTTTCCTCTAACACCATCACTAAAATATTCTTTATAGAATGATTGATTGAGCAGCCAGACAAAACGGTCTTCTAAGGATTCTACATAATCCACATATACACGAAAGTCCGCCTCTTCCATATAAACTTGACCTGTTTTAGCGTTAACTTCAGGCACTGTGAAACGTTTGACAGGCTTACCTTCCCATCCCCCACCAGCTTTTTTAATATTAAATAAATTATATGTACCTGGGAGTACTTTTTCCCCCCAACCTGTTTCTTCAATAAGTTGAGCCATTATCGTTTTCCAATGTACATCATATCGAAACGCAATTTTTCGAACTGGGCAATACAGTTTGGCAGCAAAGTTCAGCTTATCCTCATAGGTATAGGCCATTTTATTTAACCTCGACTAGATATTTTTTCAACTTTTTCTGATCAACAATTAGACCATTGTCAAAATTATTTTTTCCTGTGCATGACATATCTATATATTTTTGATGATTCTTAATCAAAAATTTTTGATTAATAGCACAACTCCAATCTTTGTTATAAATTTGATCTTTCAGTTTAGTTCCCTTTTGATCAAAGGTAGTTGCATAAATAAGTGACTGTGCTAAAGATTCAACCGATGTAGTGGTTGTCTGAGACAACACATAGAATTTGTTATTACTATATAAACAATCATGAATAATCGTTTCATGAAATAATTTATTGATAAAAAATTCATTAAATTTTTTATCATTTCCAAACTGAATAAATGATTTATCTGCTGGAATTGAGTCATCAAATTTTTGCTTAAATTGACATAAATTACGCTGTTCATCATTTGCTGCAAATGAGTACATAGGTAGAATTAAGAATGGAAATAACAAAAATTTATACGATTTCATCATTCTCATCCTCATCAAAACAATCACAATCTACATGCTCATATTCACTTTCATCTAAACTTGCAAATAAATCATCATCAGGTTCACATAGGCTAATAAATAATGTCCCTTGATCATTTTTTTGAGCATCCAGAAATTTAAATTCTATTTGATCTGACTCATCTGAAAATAAACGGTTTGTTCTAAACTCTTCATCAAGTTCACTAACATACTCAAGATTTTTTGTACGATTAATAAACTTATAAACCAACTCAGTATTTAAAAGATTTTCTGGTATTAAATTTTTAAAATCGATACGTTTACTAAATATTCCACTTTCAGGCATTTTAGGTAATTGAGCATTCACAGTAGCTCCTCCTGTAAAAAGATGCTGCCCCGCCTTACTCTCAAACTTCCCACCTGTCGTACTAAATATGCCGCTCCCATTAATCTTCAGTTGCGAACCACCAGCAGTCAGTACGATTTCTTTTGGACTCGTGATTTCAATCCTGTCTTCCGTCGAGATTAATTTAATGACTTTACGAGCAATAGCCTCGATTGCGTCATCCTGTGCTTGAAGTTCAAGTTTTCCTTTTGCTGCAAAAGCTCTTAATCCCTTTTGAGCTGCAAAGAGACTGATCTTATCTTGTGCATGACCAATAATGTTTTTCTGAGCACTTAAGTTAATCGAGCCTTGTGCACTTTCCGCAATATCTTGTGAAGCTTGTAAAATAATATCCTCAGGTGTCGTTAAGGCAATTCCATTGGGAGATGCCAGCAACATCAAAGCTTGTCTAAACAGTTTTCCTTGTTCTTGTTTTTTATCATCCTTACTACTTTCTAGACCTTGAGTATAGCCTTCCATAAAACCTTGTAAGGAATTAAAAGCTTTTGAAGGTGTAATATCAACACCCTTCGCATTTCCAAATCCAGCACATGAAATGAGCCATTTTTCATCAGTAATATCAACATTTGCAATGGCTTGACCCACAGCTTGTATGGCTTGAAAAGGATTATCCTTTATGCCGCCTGAACCGTACCGGGTTTGTCGGAGAGTCAATATTCTGAGAGACTATCCCGATGACAAAATTAAAATATACCCCTGAAATCAGAGAAAGAGCGGTTCAATTATTGATTGAATCTGAAAAAGATTATCCTT
>JAHLFF010000129.1 GCA_018883945.1 Candidatus Acinetobacter avistercoris | reverse complement strand
GTTTTTTAAGTATTATTGAAAATAAAGAAATTTTTAGCTTTATGCTCAACGATGAGCAGTGGGATAGACTCAAATATAAATATAAAAATCTAAGCATGCATATGCCTTGCTGTCAGACTCGTGCCATACCTAAAAAGAGTAAACTAGGTACACAATATTTTGCTCATCATCCTTCTAGTACTTGTAGCACCCCTACTGGTGAAAGCATTGAGCATCAGTTCTGTAAATATCTCATCTTAAAATACTTATATGAGAATGGATGGACTGTCACACCTGAGTTTCGTGGTCAAACGCCATCAGGTGAAATTTGGATTGCAGACATTTACGCTGAAAAAAACAAAGCAAAAATCGCCATTGAGATTCAGTGGTCACCGCAAAATATTGAAGAAACCAAGCGCCGTCAAGAAAAGTATATTGCTTCAGGTATTCGTACCGTCTGGTTTATTCGTACAACACAAAAAAATAAATGGGATGTCTTAGATTATCAAAGCTATGAACTGCCTGTTTTTTCTATATGGCTTAATCGAGAAAATCATCAATTCATTACAAGTGGCGCATTTTACAATTGGGATAACTCGGATTTAGTTGAAGTTGAGTTTATAGATTTTTTTAAAGCCTTGATGTCTGGCGACGTCCAATATTCATTAAAACCCAATGCAGCCCGCTCACTGCAATTTGCAATGAATACAATCCAATGTTGGAAATGTAAAAAGCCAACCAATACCATCATGGAAATTAATTACTTTATTCCACATGACAAGGGATTTACGAAAATATACCGCTTAGATGTAGAAGACCTCTCACATACACATAGCGAAATTTTAAATCAACCTAGCCTTATTCAGTCATACCAGTACGGGCTGCTCAAAAAGCGTTTTAGTAAGACACGAGGCGAAGCCTATTTATCTAATGGCTGTTATCACTGTGATGCACTACAAGGTGCATTTTTTTCTCATCATGAACGTAATGCAGAGAACATGAAATATAGTCATTTTATCGATGTTCAGATTGATCCTGATACTAAAATTGATGGGCTTTGGTTTTATTTGAAATAGCGATTCAACAGCCTAATTTAGCTATCAACATAAGTCCTTGCATCTTACTTTTAAGCCATCAATTGACATCAATCATAGAGCTTTGATTGCCGAATATATTTAAGTAATCGATCTGTTCTTGGGTATATACGACATTCAGCAATGCCATATTTGAGGTCTAACTCTACACTCTGTAGAAGTTGATGCTGTAGCACATAAGGCTTTCGACAAATCCTTAGCCATAAAGGGTGATCAATTTGAGCAACCAACTTCCTCCTTGCTAGCCATACTTGTTTTTGTATTTGTTTTTTTAATTTTTGAACTACCCTATCTTTAAAATCATATCCATTGTTTTTGAGATAATCAGTGAGTAATTTTGACCATCTTATAAAGTGTTTATTCACCATTGACCGAGTATATTCCCGCAGAATCAATCCATATTTTCTAGCAATATGTTGATCCGGATGTTGAGATAAAAATGCAATTTCCCAAATGGTTAGGCTTTCGCCGTGGGTCATCTTCTCCTCTATTCTCCTCTCATCAATTTCATTTATAAATCCATGCTTAACCAAGTAATGAATCACTTTAGTGTCTAATCGCTCTGCTTCCGACACACAGTTTTGTAATTTAACCCCAAATTTTTTATTAGGTTTTCGAACACCGCTAATTTGGCATTTTGCAGACCATGTTTCATATAACTCTTTTTCAATCGTTATAATTTCCTCACCTGTATAACCTTTCTCAGAAATCACCAAAACATGTAAATGCGGATGCCACCCAAATCTCGCTGAATAGGTAATTTCAAGTACTGTGATATGACCAACTTTAGAAAATATTCTTTTCCATTTTTTCCCCCGAAGTGCATCTGTAAAATTACTCTGAACAAGGCTGAGGCGTTCTAGTAAATCACTTAAATTATCTTTCAATGAGTGTGGAATCGTTAATGTCATCATATAGGCATGTAAGCCCTCATCACGCACCACTTTTTGAAGTTGTAATAATTCTGCTTTCTTTTGGGCAGCCAATCGACTTGCACAACGTGGGCATGTCCAACCTTTACGACAGTCTAATATATTGCTGAATATGACTTTATTAGAATCAACATGATAAAAAATATCCACATTTGAATTAAGCCACTTCACTGCTTTACCACACTGCTGAATTTGATTTCCTTGCTTATTTTTAAGTGTTTTTTGAATGATTTCTTGGAGCTTAGCTTTAAATATGCGGTTAGAAGTACGCCAATCTAATGATGTTTTTACTTCACGACTGTCGGGGAATATTCTCTTATTAATATCTAAAGAATAACGGCTTTCCTGTGCTGATGAAGATAAAGTTTGCGATGAATATGTACGCTGTTGATCAAATGTCGGTGTATTTGAATCCATGTCTTTTCTGCTTACTTAAAAACCAGAAAACTACATGTTTTAAAATTTTAAAGATTAATTTCATGCAAAAAAATGAAAAAATGATTATGTATGACTAAAAATTTTGGTGGCTATTAAAGTTTTGACTAGAGTATGTTGACATTTTCTGTTGATAATTAAACCAGCATTATTGCATAAATATTTTTTAAAATATTGATTTTTCTAGTTTTTTATAAAATTTCAATAAAAAAGGCTCTAGACTAGCAGAAAGATATATTAGTCTAGAGCTAAAATAAATATAATAAAATCATAGTGTTATTTTTTTTGTGCAACAAAGTCTCTACATGCCATAATCCCAATCATTATCATTTGATTTAGCCTTTTTGATTTCTGATCTCATCTTATGAATGCTTTTGAGCTCCAATTCATATTCATTTTTATAAA
>JAHLFF010000128.1 GCA_018883945.1 Candidatus Acinetobacter avistercoris | reverse complement strand
ACTTAGATGTAAGTGAAATTCAAGTTTCATTGCTTATAATGATCGCTTAAGCATTTAATTTTTATTTTAGATTAGCTGCCTCACTCTAATCTTGATGAGCTAAGACCAGATTCACTTTAAGACCTCCATAATTAGAAGCTGAAAAAGTAATTGTTCCCTGATGGAGTTCTATAATTTTTTTACAAATCGATAATCCCAAACCTGAACCTTGAGTCTTGGTTCCCAGTTCACGATAAAATCGATCACCTAAGCGTACTAGCACTTCAGCGGGCACACCATCTCCTTCATTTTCTATACTCAAATAAATTTGATCTGACTCACTTCTCAAATCAATAAAAACAGACTTATGCGGCTCACTATAACGAATCGCATTATCCAGTAAATTACGTAAGCAACTTAATAATAATTCTTTATTTGCGATCACTTGAACGTCAGTAACATCAAGTTGAAATTGAATCTGCTTCTCCAAATTAAAGGGTTCTAAAGACTTTAAAACCTCTAGAATAAGATCATTAAGTTGAAACTTCACTTTTGGTAATTCTGAAATATTCGAGGGATCAAGCCGTGCAAGTAAAAGTAAATTTTCTAAGATTTGACTTCCCCGGCTGACATCCATCTGAATTTGTTGTAAACCTATTTTTAATGCAGCGTCGGATTCACCATATTTCCGATTCAACACTTGCAAACGCATTTGAATCGCAGACAAAGGTGATCGTAATTCATGTGAAGCATCTGCGGTGAAGCGTTGTTCAGCGACGATAGATTGCTCTAAACGTTTCAACATTTTATTCAGTTGTTGAACCATTGGTTGAAATTCTTTTAATTCAGGTGTCGACTGTTGAATAAGACTTAAATTATTCACATTTTTTTCAGCAATATCTGCAGATAAACGATGAATAGCTTTAAACTGGCGTCGTATTGAAAAGTTGACTATCCCCCACTGTAATAACCATAGAACCATTAATGCGGCAAAATAACCTAAACTCGAATTAGCCAGCTCTTGAAAGCGCACACTCAAGGGCTGATACATGGTTAAACGTTGCTGATCATCTACCACATAAAAACGTCTTAATAATTGCTTGCCATTCCAAGCCACTGAGAAATGTTCATCTATTAGAAAAACAGTTTCTTGAGCTGCGCTAAAAGAATCAAAATCTGTTGTTTCTGTTAGTAGCTGCTGACCTAACTTTAATTGATATTGAATATCGAACTCTTCACTGAGTTCATCAAGTTGAATACCTGAATGCGAGCTAATGTCACTCGACAGCAGCAAGTTTGAAACTTCATCCATAATTTCATCTTGCATTTGCATGGTCTGATAGATCGAAATACCGACCAACAATAATAATGCGATGATTCCTGCTGTAATTGAACTTAACATCGACGACTGAACCAGCTTCCTCTGTAAGGAAACTGGCTTAGATGTTTTGGATACAGAAGTCGCTGACATAGACAAAAACTCAGTTATATTCAGTTATGTTTAGGTAAAATATTTAAAGGGCTCTAAATTGAAAGCTAATTTAAAGCGCCCTAATTTCAAAGCGCATTCACTTTATAGCTTGCTTATTTAAGTGGAATAAATGAACTAAATCAACAATCTTGTTAATTCAATTCGTTAATTTAATTCGTTAATTCCATCAATCCCAATGCTCAAGTTGGTTGATTCATTCGATATCCCAAACCTCGAATAGTCTTAATCAGATCGCTGCCAATTTTTTTGCGTAACTGATAGATATATACCTCAATCGCATTACTTTCGATTTCATCTCCCCAGGCGTATAGCGATTCTTCCAACTGTTCACGGGTAATGACATGCTCAGGCTTATACATCAATTTATATAAAATTTGAAACTCTTTGGCCGTTAAATTTACACTTTGCTGATCTTTCAACACAGTCTTGGCTTGAATATCTAAAATAAGATTTGCATAGTGAATTTGATCTGAAGAGGTACTTTGTTTTTGCCTTAACTGACTTCGAATACGAGCCGAAAGTTCTTCTAAGCTAAATGGCTTGACCAGATAATCATTTGCGCCTAAATCTAAACCTTCAACCCGATCATGGATACTGTCTTTCGCTGTAATAAAAATAACAGGCGTTTCACTTTGTTTTTGTCGAATGACTTTCAGGATCTCATCACCTGTGGCCTGTGGTAAGCCCCGATCCAATAAAACACAGTCATATTGATGCTGTTCTATCGCTAAAATGGCATGATCTCCACGTTCAACCCAGTCGATGTTATAACCATCCATTTCCAACCAAGCCTGAATACTTTCTGCTTGTGAATCATCATCTTCTGCCAACAAAATTCGCATCTTCTTTCTCAATATTCATTTTTAGTTATTTCTACATCATGCCCGAAAATTTAACGTGTTCAAAATAGTGCGAACTATATTTTCATCTACGGATGATAAGTTCCCATAAAAAAGCCACATCAAAAATGATATGGCTTTTCCATTGAGGATCAAAAATTATGCGTTGAGTCTGCAACATTCATTCATGATCTTATATTCCTGATTTTAGACTCATGATTTAATAGTCATGATTTAATAGTCATGAATTAATAATTTGCTGATCTTAAAACTGTACTGCATCAACATCAATTTCGACACGTTTCGCAGGTTTGTAATCAATATCAACTTCACCGATAATTACAACTGGTGTTTTTGCTGAAATTGCTTTGCCCTGCCATAATTCATCGTCAATATCAACGGTGATACTGCCTGTGCTGTCACGGAATTGATATTTCTCATCTCCAGTCGACTTCACGACATAACCTTTTAACTTAACTTTGGTATCATCTTTCAAAGTTAAGGCTTCTTTTACAGTGGTTATCGCAGTCGGTGCAATCGCTGCTTGATTCACTGAAGTTTGATTTGCCACAGTATTTGCCACAGTATTTGCTACTGCAAAAGTTGTAGTAGCGGCTAAAGTTGCTGCGATTAAAGCTTTATTGAATACATTCATTTAGTTTCTCTCTTGTTCGTGCATCATTTCGATGAAGTCATTAAAACAAACCAAGATGAGGTGAATCTTAAGAAAGCATTTTTTTTAAAAAAATTCTTTAAATAACATTTACAGAAATGTCGAATAATGAAACGCTGAAAAAATGATTTAAAATTTTCCACAATAAAACTTTCCCATAAATTAAAAAAACATTGCGTGGCAATAGCTTAATATTTATAGATTATTTTTTATAAATTAATATTTAAAATCCCTTCTCCTTTTGGAGAAGGTTGGGATGAGTGTGTTGTATGAATAACGACTTTTAAAAGAAGTCTATTAAATAAAGCATTTTCCAAAAGCATAAATTGATGATTAAAACTTAAAGCAAAATTTCTACAACTTATTGAGAATGTGTCATTAATTCAAAGGCACTACACGAAGTACCTCTTCCAGAGTAGTCATACCCTCAATGACCTTACGTGCCCCTGCTATACGTAAAGGTTCTATCCCTTCTTTTTTGGCTTGTTCACGTAGATCATTCAAACTGGCATTTGCGCTGATCTTTTGCTTAGACTCTAAAGTGACTGGCATAAACTCATAAATACCCACACGGCCTTTATAACCTGTATGTCGGCATACCTCACAGCCCTTGGCCTGATAAACCTGCTCAGGCATATCAATCAGATAATCAAAGGTTAAATGCTCCCAATCTTGAGGGTTAATCGCCATTTTTTCTTTACAGTTTGGACAAAGTTGACGAACTAAACGTTGTGCAAGCACGCCTAAAATTGTTGCTGCTGTCAGGAAAGGTTGAACACCTAAATCATGTAAGCGAGTCAGACTCGAGGGTGCATCATTGGTATGTAACGTTGAGAGAACCAAATGACCTGTTAATGCCGCCTGAATCGCCATATTGGCCGTGTCTTGGTCTCGAATCTCTCCAACCATGATAATGTCTGGATCTTGACGCATTAGCGCACGTACGCCATCTGCAAAGTTTAAACCAATACCTTGGTTCACCTGCATTTGATTAAAACTGGGCTCCAACATTTCAATTGGATCTTCAATCGTACAAACATTCACCCGCTCTGTCGCCAGTTGCTTCAGAGAAGAATATAAAGTCGTGGTTTTACCTGAGCCTGTTGGGCCTGTCACCAAAATAATCCCGTGACTATTTTCAGTGAGTGCATGCCATTGCGACAAAAGTTTTTCTTCAAAACCCAGCTGCTTAAAACTTCGCACCAATACATCAGGGTCAAAAATACGCATCACTAACTTCTCACCAAAAGCCGTCGGTAATGTTGATAAACGTAATTCTGTATTTTGGCCTTTTGGTGTCCGTGTTTTTAAACGGCCATCTTGCGGTCGACGTTTTTCAGCCACATTCATCCGACCTAAAATTTTTATTCGGGAAATCACGGCCGTGAGCGTATTTGCTGGCATGTTATAAATAGTATGCAAGACGCCATCAATACGAAAACGCACCTTGCCTTTTTCTTCACGAGGTTCAAGATGAATATCACTTGCACCTTGTTCAAAAGCAAACTGAAGCACCCAATCCACCAACTTAACAATATGCTGATCATTGACATCTGGAGCTTGTGTATCCCCAAGCTGTAAAAGTGCTTCAACGCTTTTACGCTGTAATTCATAAGCATTACTTTTTTGAGCTGAATTTACAGCGCGGCTAACCTGATAATATTCAACAATATAGCGTTTAAGTTGTTCTGGACTGAGTAAAACTTTAATGACTTTCTTAGGACTTAAACTTTTTTCTAAATTACGTAACCAGTCCCCCTTAAAAGGCTGATCCGTACCTATCAATATATGATCAGCATTCACCTCTACAGCTAAAATATTATTTTTAACCGCAAACTCTTGAGACATGACATGTGTCAAAGCCGAAACATCAGCTTTTAAAGGATCAATGACATAAAAAGGTAAATTTGCCTTTTGCGCCAACCATTGACATAAACTGGTTAAGGTCAACCGTTTCTCAGAACGCGTTTGATCAACTAAATTAAAATGTGAAATCCATTGCAAAGGATGCCATTTGAGTTGTTCACGTTGGCGATGAGTCGTTTGGACGAGCAGTTTATCGCGTTCCGATACACGTCCATCTTGTAGTAACTCTTCTAAACACCAAGTCGTATCAATTTCAAAGTCAAAATTCATTATTGCAGCCCTAATCCTTCATGTGACTATAACAAATTCTTTTTATAAAAATTACTTTTCAAAACTTCAAAATCAAGAGTAAATAAGTACGCTTAAAAAGAATCAACTAAAATCAACACATTAATTAAATTATGCTAATGCACACTATTAGAAAATCTAAAGATTTGATAAAAATAACTTTTTGAAATATTCAAATGTCTAATAAATTTTTTTAAATATAGGTTAATTATGAAAATAAAAGCGCTTTCTTTGTCAATATTCTCATGCATTTTATTGACAGCATGTGGTGGAAGTAACAATTCGAATTCATCTAATAGCTCAAATTCTACTTCTGCAAATGATCAAACTAACACAAAAATTGCTGATCAAGCCTGGACTTCATTCAACATCCATGGAGATGATTCAAAAGGAAAATTGGATTTTGAAATTGATCAACGAACCATCAAAGACGGTCAATATTACTCAAAAATTGATCAAACATCTGATAATACTGAATATTATAATTTGGGTTTATTTGTCACTGCAGATGGTGGGTATGGTGATGGTCCGATTCATCCTGAGTATGGTGTACAACTTGGTTCTGCTAATGGTTCTAACGAGAAACAAATATTAAGCCCTTACTCACCGGTAGGATCTAAAGGATTTCAAATAACAGTTTATTATAAAACTATAGATATCAGTGGTAAATCCATAAGTGAGAGTATTAATCCTGAAGATATTTTTAAAATTCAAAATAATTTCAGAACAAATAGTATTTCCAAAACATTACTTAACTTTTATGCTAAAAATTCATCAATAAAACTTCCAGAAGGTTCAAAATGTTTGGTATTAACAAAATCTGAAAATAATCAAGGACATCTTGAACTGGATAAATCCTCTAAAGACAAGAAAGAAATTATCGATATTTGGAATACTGAGGCCAGCAAAAATGCCAATGAGACAATAAAGAAATTGTTCAAAGATACAACTGCCTATATTACCGATAAGCCTGATCTGGATAGTGTTATCGCTAAATTTCAAAACAATTTTTATGCTGGATACCAAATCGATAAAGGAATTGATTATCTTTTAACTGAAGAGATCGGAGATATGAAATCCCTTGCTGATCATGAAAACCTTACAGCAGAAGAGAAAAAATTGAAATTAGAGTCAATTGATTTACTCAATACAACATGCACTTATTTTAATGAAACAGCAAGTAAAACGATTCGTGATTCAATCAAAAATATTAAATAAAAGATAATTTTGAAGTACAGGAACTAATTCAGCTCCCGTACTTCAACGTCAAATTCATTCACTTTAAATTTGACATTAAAATCAGCAAATTTCATTCCATAAATACGTTCATCATCATGTTGATATGCAGGTCTCGGATCTAATGCCAGTACTTGTTCCAACTCATTCAAAGTCTGACTGTTCATTTTTCTAGAGTCGAGTAATGCTTTCTTATGATTCAGCGCCTGCTCACTCCATTGCACTTTCTTGGTTTTAGGTTGCTCTTGTGCATAACCACTTTTCGCTTCCTCAATTGCGTCTGAATATTGAATATAGGGTTTAATATCCAGAATTGGTGTGTTATTCAATAAATCACTACCCGTCACATATACACGCACAGATTTTCCAACTTTTTCTACTTTTCTTAATTGCACTACTGACAATCCAATCGGCGCTGGTCGATACATGCTGCGCGTCGCGAAAACGCCTATCTTCTTGTTTCCTCCTAAACGAGGCGGTCTTACTTGAGGACGAAAATTTTCTGATTCATTTTGATTTTTATTGTCATGAAATTGCCAAACTAGCCAAAGATGACTAAATTCTTCAATTCCTTCAAAAGCCAACAGATCATTATAAGGTGCGACCATTTCGATATAAGATTCGACCTGAACCAAATTCGGTTGACGAGGAATTCCAAATTTCTCCATATAAGGAGATCGCATATAACCAATAATTGGCATTTTTACTTCGGTCATAATCACTTTTTCTGATAAGCTCAATTCAATATATTCAGTTTATCGAGAATGATTTTAGATTAGAATACTAAGCTGTTCTAATTTGATAATTTATTGAGACCTTTAATGGCTGCTTTCAACGTCGAAAAGATTACTCACGTACACCACTGGAATGACACATTATTCAGTTTTAAAACCACTCGTGATACTGCATTGCGTTTTAAAAACGGTCAATTTGTGATGATTGGTTTGGAAGTCAATGGTAAACCTTTAATGCGTGCGTATTCAATCGCCAGCGCAAACTATGAAGAAGAGTTAGAATTCTTCTCAATCAAGGTTCCAGATGGTCCATTAACCTCTATTTTACAAAAAGTAAAAGTTGGCGATGACATTCTTGTTTCAAGAAAACCGACTGGTACATTAGTTCTTGATGACTTAAATCCTGGTAAAAATTTATACCTTCTTTCTTCAGGTACTGGCTTAGCTCCATTTTTGTCGACTATTCGTGACCCTGAAACCTATGAGCGTTTTGAAAAAATCATCGTTGTTCACGGCACACGTTTTATTTCAGAATTGGCATATCAAGATCTAATTCTCAATGAACTTCCTAATCACGAATTTTTTGAAGAGCTAGGAATCAAGGATAAGCTGATTTATTATCCAACTGTGACTCGTGAAGATTTTCATACTCAAGGTCGTGTGACTACTGCGATTGAATCAGGTCAATTGTTTGAAAAAATTGGTCTACCTCGTTTCAACCCTGAGACTGACCGTGCAATGCTGTGTGGTAGCCCTGCATTCCTTGATGACGTCGTTGAACTACTCGATCAACATGGTCTTAAAGAATCTCCTAAAATGGGCGTTCTCGGTGATTATGTGATTGAGCGAGCTTTTGTCGAAAAATAATCAGATTTAAAAAACCGAGCAGCATGCTCGGTTTTTTTAGCTTAGATTTACAATTAAATAGATTTATAATTGTTTAGATTTATAATTGTCGAGAATTATAATTCTTTAAATTTAATGAACTTGGGTTGACCAAACTTAACATTATCAAAACCAATAATACCGGTCACTTGTTGCTTAGAATCTATCGGCGAGGTCAAGTCACGGTCAATTAAACCAACCTTGTGTTCCTGCCCTTTAGAATCCACCATGATAATTTGTTCAGCTCGAATATTGATAATTTGCGGGCTAAAGTTTTCAATTGATACTTGAAAATAGTACTTATTATCTTTAGATAAACTGGTATTGTTTGCAGTTAACTTTAAATCTTTATTATTCAATTCATTAGCAATAAGAATTTTATCGCCAAGTATAATTTCTTTATTTTCAATTTCACTTGTATTTTGAATGTCCGTTGGTTTTTCGGGTTGTTTATTACAAGCCATTAATGGCAATACCAACAATGCAATACCAATATACTTTATCATTATTTATTCTCATTATGATTATTAATTAAAAATTTAATTAAACAATACGACAATATAATAAAGTTAAACAACACATACTGTTTAACTAATGTAATCTATAAAATATATAAATTCCCTTTTTGATGAGTTTTAATGAATGATTCCAAGCCATCTATTAGATCCCTTTCATAAGTCAAAAAATGATCATTGAGTGGCCGTAAATTGATAGGTAAAAAATCCCTTCTCCCTTTGGGAGAAGGTTAGGATAAGGGAATACAAATTATGAGTGTATTGTGTGAATAATGACTAATGTTAGAAGTCTATTAAAAGCCAATTTTTTAATAATAATTGGCTTTTAATGAATGACTTTTTTTCATTACTTATGCTTTGCTGCCATTTGAGCAGTTTGTACTGCAGGTGAGACTTTAAAATAAGCCAGTGCTTGCTCTGTATTTCCTTCTGACTCAGGATGGAAATTAGGCGAGATCCAACGCATCACTGATTTTGCCAAGAACGTGAAAGTAGGAACATTACCCGTACGCTTTCCAGTACGCTGCAATTCCCAGAGTAATTTGAATACATTGGCTTTTGCCATTTTTTGCATTTCTTCAAGACTATCTTGACGCGCCAAACTGCGCCCTATATCAACCATTAGATACATAAATACAGGGAAAACGCCGGCCATTAAAATTTGACGTGAGATATAAAATCCGAGTTTATTTTGTAGTAAATGATGGAATAGGTCAAAAGCAACATTTCTATGTTCTACTTCCTCAGCCAAATGCCATCTAAATAAATCACTCATTTCAGGATCTGCATTCTGCTTATCCCAATTGTCACTGTGATCAAGCGTCCATTGTCCAATAACACCCGTAAAATGCTCAATCGCAGCAATAATGCCAACGCGAGTAATTAACCAATATGACTCAATCAGCTTATTTTTGAATATCGACAAACCAAAAGGTTGATCTGCAAGCAATTGACCGAAAATAGCTTCGGCTGTATTTAATCCATTCTCCAACGCATAGTTATTGGCTTCCATAAACTTCTGGCCCACGATGTGCGCACGCGCATGAATCGCTTCTTGCTTTATAAATGCTTTTACATCTTGTTTTAATTCATCATCTTGAATTAATGGCAGTGCTTTATTAAACACGCGACAAAACCAAAACTCCCCTGCTGGAAGTAATAAATTAATTGCATTGTAAGTATGTGAGGAAAAAGGATCGTTCGGAATCCAATGAATAGATGCTTCTGAAAAATTAAAAGCAACAGGACGAGGCGTTATTTTATGCGTTTCATTATATGACTCAGTCTTCATTTTATTTATCTTATGTGACTTATTAAAAATTATCATAAACAAATATTTATATATTGACAATTGGCTCAATTTCAATCAAACCTGTTGATTATGTCAACCTAGATAAAACTATAGAAATCCATTAAAAAGATTAAATATCTCCTTAAAAAATAAAGGAAAAAAAGGAACTAAGGATGTTAGCGTCCTCAGTTCCTATAAAATGAAATTTCAAATAATTCTTAAACAAAGTGATGTTTAACTAAAATGATCCTGGAATAAATGTATCTTGAAATAACTTGATCATCAGCTAAAGTATTGAGTCTGTACATAAATCAAATAATGCACAGACTCGTTTTATTAACGATCTTCTTTTTGAATTCAATGAGGATCGTATCGCTTTTTTACTGCCCAGAACGAATCATATAATCAAATGCTGATAATGACGCCTTCGCACCTTCACCCGTAGCGATAATGATTTGCTTGTAAGGAACAGTGGTACAGTCACCCGCAGCAAATACACCTTTCACATTGGTTTCGTTACGATCATTGATGATGATCTCACCACGGTTTGATAATTCAACCTTTGATGATTTTAAGAAATCTGTGTTGGGTAATAAACCAATTTGCACAAAGATCCCTGCCAATTCAACTGTTTTAATTTCATCTGTTACACGGTC
>JAHLFF010000127.1 GCA_018883945.1 Candidatus Acinetobacter avistercoris | reverse complement strand
CCTCGAATGTCTAAGCTTTCCCCTTTATTGCAACAATTCAGTTTAGTTTCTCAAATAAGCTGTTTGATCAGTGAAAAGGATTCTCGTATAGAGCTACGAACTCAAGCAGTTAGATTCACTCACCAGTTTTTAGACTTCTTTAATGAAGATTATTTGCTCTCAAATTTGGATGAACTAAGACAGGATTTAAATGAATATCGTCGAGATGAGCTTAAGCCTAATCTCAAAGAGGAAGCTGCACGCTTAAAGAAAGTAGAATCAACCAAAGCGAGTATTCAAAACTACCTTGAGAAAATTTTAAGAAAAGATGTCATTGTGATGCGCTTTATTTTTAATTGTAGCAGAGTTAGAAATGGAGCACTTTTTGATAAGATGTTTCGAGATTATATCGAAAACCTAAAACGTCGTAATACAGCAGGTACACGATTGATTGGTCATGTTGGAGTTTATATACCCAATAAAAAAGATCACTACATTGATGCAACGCTATTTTTCGAGTTTAACGAACAAAAGGAAATTGAATCTAAACAGTTAAAAGAGGAGGTTATCAACTATTGGGAAAAATATGCTTCCATTAAAGCAGTTCAGATCGAAGACTTTAATAAACGGCATGGTCAACCAAATAAAGTTATACATAACCCTTTTGATGAGTATGTAGGTAGGGCGTTAAGTGCTATCTCAGTTCCTATTGTAAAAACAGAAAATCTGTTAAACGATACTTATATTGAAGTTAGACAAGGGCAAAATAAAGTTATTAAGTTACTAATAGAATGCATCACTAAATTCTATGCTTACTGTCCTGTAGTCTTAACAAGTATGGAGGACTTTAAGTATTTACCAAGGAAAAACTATTTGATCTTGGGCCGAATTCGAACTAAAAACACTCAAAAAAGAGAAAAGGATCTTCAGCAGCATGAGCCATCATCAAAGATAGAGAGTATGGGGGAAAATTTAGAATCGTGCTCAGTAGATAGTGATAACCAAAATGATGTTATCGAATCCGGTAACAGTGAATTTTCTAAAACGGGTCATATGCCATTAGAGATTTCTGAAAGTACTGATCAAGTATCTCAACAGCAGGCTGATTTTCAAGATGATCCTGGAAAAAGTTTAGAGTCAAATCAAGAACATGATTCCATGCAAATAAATAACCCCAGTTTAACCTCTGATACAAATCATACTGTGCAGATTAAAGAGGATGAACAGAATAGGGTGCTGGCACAAGAGAAGGTTATTTATATTTCTCCTAAGAAAAAGCATGCTTTTGTAAAGCCAGATCCTGTCCAGATTGCTGCTGAGGCGAGAGCGAAATCTAAAAAATAAAGATGCTTAACTTACGCTTCACTTTTCCCTATAAATACAGGGAAGTTTGTAAGATTTTCCCTGCTTGCTATAGAAGTAGAGATTTTCATTTCAGTCTTGCACTTGTGAGCTTATTTTAGTTTGAGAATAGCTGGGATATATATTTAATATTATTAAATACTTAAACAATATTATTAAATACTTAAACAACTTAATAACCTTCATCATCCCCAAATGATGAAGGTGTTTTATTGAGAGAAAAATAATCTACCTCCTTCAAATTTAAAAAATACAGATCAGTCACTCCTATGGAATTAACCATAGGACACCAACGATGAACGAACCACAAATCTTACTCGCTATTGAAAACCAGATGAAGGAAGTGATTAAGAAAACGTATCGCTGGCAAGAGCTCGAATCTGACTTAAACAGATTAAGAGAAGATGCCAAATTAATTTATGATTCAAACAGAACCTACAGCCCTTTGATTCAGGCTTACTTTGATCTGCTCCCTGAGCACATTAAAAAAGATAATGAGGATATTTTTTTTACTCATGCTGCATTTAAACACTTTCAAAGTGGGTTAAGGAAAGAACACAAATCATTTTTAAGAAATAATAAAAATAAGAGAGAACTTAATTGGGAGCCATTAAGAACGTACTTTGAAGATATGGTCAGACATCATTGTAAGCTGCTTTTGGTACGGGTCGATTTAAATTATCCAGCAGAGACACATCCAGGCGTTACTAAGTTTGATGAACATATGAGAGTACTGCTTAAACGGATACATGACAAAGATACGATTTTTAAAGATCAAATTGGATATGCATATCGTCTTGAGCAGGGAGGCAAGTCGAGAGGCTACCATTGTCATTTACTAGTGATCTATAACGGTTCACTTCACTGTAATGACAACTATTATGGACATGAGATTGGTCAGTTATGGAGGAAGAAGATTACCCAGGGAAGTGGTGGTTTTTTTAATTGTAATCAGGCCTCCAATAAGCAGCGCTATCGGAATAAAGGTACGCTAGGTATAGGAATGATTAAACGATGCAACGAAAAGAGTGTACATAACGCTTTTAATGTAATCCGTTATTTGGCTATGTCTGAGAAAGCGGATCAATACCTGCGAGTATGGTGGAAAAAAAAGAGTCAATTTAATATGGCACAAAATCCATGGAAAGGCATCGATCCCAAAAAATCATAGATATACATCATCTACATGAACAATGAGTGTTTCTTTACACATTCAAAGGCTTATCAGACGGTAAGCCTTTTTTTATTTTAGAGGTATATCTTATGAATATTACATGTCCCTACTGTTATTCCGAAAACGTCAGCCGTGTGGTAAATCAACAGCCAGCCAATCAGGGCAGCCTGTCTTCCATGACCTGTGCCGGTATTGGTGCCAGTATTTCCAAAAGTTTACCGATGCCGATCTCTCCGTGGATGGGTGGTATTGCTGGTGCGGTAGTCGGTGGATTGATTGATAGTTTCATTCAGCCATCCCGACCAGTAGCAGCACCTGTTCGTTACTTCCACTGTCACCATTGCCAACGCAATTTTGATTAACCCGGTTCAGGAGAAAGGATATGGCGCATCAAGTCGAACAAATGGCTTATGTCGGTGATACCCCTTGGCATGGCTTGGGTAATCAACTGACACAGAATCAGCCGATTGAAGTTTGGGCACAGCAAGCGGGTATGGATTGGCGCATCGAATCATCCGATGTCAGTTACATGGCACGGAATGAACGTGGGCAGAGTATCATCATGTCGTATGAAGAACAGCGGGTACTGTATCGTTCCGATACTCATGCACCTTTGTCGGTGGTCAGTCAGCGTTATCAGGAAGTTCAGCCGATGGAGATTCTGGAGTTCTACCGGGATCTGACTGAGCAATCTGGCTTTGAGCTGGAAACCGCAGGTGTACTCAAAGGTGGGAAGAAGTTTTGGGCATTGGCACGTACCGGGCAATCTACGGCACTCAAGGGCAAGGATGTTAGCAATGGCTATATCTTATTGGCAACTGCCTGTGACGGTACACTGGCGACAACGGCACAGTTCACCAATATCCGGGTGGTCTGTAACAACACCTTGGCGATTGCCTTACGCGGACAGAGCAGCAGTGCAGGTGTAGTCAAAGTGCCACACAGCACCAAGTTTGATGCTGACAAAGTCAAACAGCAATTGGGCATCTCAGTCCGTGCCTGGGATGAGCATATGTATGAAATGAAACAGCTGACTCAACGTAAGGTCACTCAAGGAGAAGCAGCTGCCTATTTTGATGCAGTGTTTAACAATACCAGCATGAGTGTTGCCGATCAGGAGGAGAACATTATTCAGTTTTATCGCAATATCGCCACTGCAAATCCAGCCAAAGAAAAGTCTGAACCGAATGGACGCGCCATGACTAAAGTCATGGACATGTTTAATGGGCAAGGACGTGGTGCAGAACTCAGCTCAGCCAAAGATACTGCCTATGGTTTGCTGTGTTC
>JAHLFF010000126.1 GCA_018883945.1 Candidatus Acinetobacter avistercoris | reverse complement strand
AATCAGAAACAATATTAATAGGATTCCATCCTTCTGTTAAATTATATTCTGAACATATTTTAAAAAAATCTATCTGAATTTCTTTTTCTATACTTTTATTTAAATCAGAATCAAATAATAAATTTATTATTTCATTTAATTTTATTGGACTTTTCAATAATCCAAAAAAATATTGCAAATTAGTATTGTTTTTTAATTTTTCATAAATCAATCCAATAACAGAATCTCTTAGTGCCATTTTCCTAGTGAAAAGACTTTTATTAATTTTTGAAGGATATATAATATCGACTTTTGTATTAATATCATTTTCACCTAAAGCAAGAATATAACAATCAAGAGAATTTACATCATAATTTTCATAACTTCTTTCTAAAAATAAATCTAAATTTTCTTGGTTAGAAAAGTAAACTTTTTTGATATTTGAAAATGAAATATATTCATCATTATCTTCAGTATTCACTTCTAAAATAAGATTTTCATTCGCTACTGATTCTTGAGAAAATAAGCTTTTTGCTATTTCTTTATCAAATACTTTTTTCTGATTAACTTCACAACACATAAATGTCGGTAATACTTCATATGGCAATGCATAACGAACGAAATTTTTTTTGGGTACTAGAATGTATGAAGAAGAATTTAAGAGTGGTTCCATTAAGCTAGCTCTCTATATTCAATTAGTTGCGAATCTTGTGAAGGAAAATGATTTAATATCTCAGGAGAACCGGTCTCTCCTTTATCACACATAAACACTAGTTCTGATCGGGCTCTAGAACAAATCACATACATATTCATTTTAAAAGTTGTCAAATTGGAATCATCAACTTTTATCTTTTGTAATTGTGGCACGAATACCATGTCAAATTCTAAACCCTTACAGCTTTTTCGATTTAGAATGCTAACAATACCTTGCTTATCAAATACAAGATTTCTACTCAGTTGAGGATCTCTGCTGGTATAAGTTTGTACACTATAGTTTGTCAGCTGGGAAGTTAGACCTTCAAAAAATAATTTCCTATCAGATTCATTATCAACAATAATTCCGACCTCCAGAGCACCTCTGAACTTTAGAGTATTACAAATATATTTAATTTGTTCTTCAACATTTATATTTTTCAAGAGTAAGGGATTAACTCCAATTTTATTAGGAAGATCTGGTATCCCAGTTTCTAATCCTACATAAAAATATCCAGCTAGCTTAGCGATCGCTGTAGTATTTCTGAAATTTTTATTTAATACAAACTGTCGCTCTGGCTTGTTGGCAATGCGTAGAGCTTGTCTTATATCTTGAAGGCTGGAATGATGTTCTTCTTCTAAACGCTGATTTTCATCTGCTAAAACTGTAATCCCGCCCTTTTCTAATTGTCTACTGGCCATATGCAAAAATGAGTAGAAACCTGCTTCAAAGTCTTGGCCTTCATCAATAATAATATGCCCCCAGTCAATCATTTTATCTTCTTCTAGCTCAACATAGATATCCTTCATTTGTCCCCAATCAAACTTCCATTCATCTAATTTTAGAGGATCATACGATTTACACCACTGTTCATAGCTATCTGGTGAGGACTCATACTTTGTCTTGTCTACATACCACATTCCTGGCTTTTTATTAGTCAAAGGATGAGTACTTTGCCATTTGCCTCCAAGGTGTTTGATATTTTCCTTCTCTTCATAAGGACAATTTAAATACACCTTATTATCTTTAATAATTGGAAAGATAAATGAATGATTTTGAATTTTGTGCTTATTCCACCACTCTGGAAACCAAGTATGCATAGTATTGGTTGCAACTAAATCTCCAAGATCTTCAGCTACATTTTCGGTATAGCGTTTTAATACTCTATTAAACATTAATACCGTTACATCTATTTTCTTCTTAGCTATAAGCTGTGCACGTAAAAAAGCAATAACGGTCTTGCCTGTTCCTGGAGGTCCAGAAACTAATATACAGCCTTCTAGAGGGGCTTCTTCAAATATGTCTTGTTGTTCTTCACTTATTTCACGGGCATTAGGCATTCTCATTTTAGTCTAACTCTCTAGCTTTCATCAGAATCTGACTGAAAAATCCTTTCCCTTCTTCATCTATTAATATTTTCCTATCTAACAGTAAGTTATTGTGTTCACAACTTGTTTCCGAAACTAATGTACATGAATGACACGCAGCCTTATTGAGACTCATCACTCCTTGAGCTTCCATTTCACTACATATCGGGTCATTTGAGCACCAATGAGAGTTTTCTAATGTGGCTAATATTAATGGCAATAAGGTTTTTAATTTACCTTGTTGCACTAGTCCGCCTAGACTTCCCTCTGAATCACCATCTGCAGTGTAAATTAAAAGCCCTGCTTGCCCCTCATCAGCATAAATACGTTCTCTTAAAGAGCCGCTCGAATATCCACTTTCAAAACTAAGTTGTCTAATGAGTAAATGAGAAAATGTATGCAGGACTAAAAACTTAGCAGTAGGGATAGGTAAATAATTAGACGAGGCGTTAGCGTGACGATTCAGGAAGTCCTCGATTCTTTTTTTCATTTCTATAGAAAGATTAGACTCCCAATCATCAAGGTATGTTTGATCAAACTGTAAGAAAATACCTTCCCCATAAACTTCTGTAGCAGGTAACCAAGAGGAAGATTGTTGAGCGGATTCTGGTTTAACAATATTGTCACTAGGTGAAATTCTTTCAAATCCACAAAATGCTCTTACTTCACGTAATTTATGTAGTAGTACTACTTTATCTATAATTTTTTCAAATCCAAAAGTAATAGGAGTATTCCACTCTAATATTTCAGCTTTAAAAGTTTTAGATTTTTTTTGCTCAATATTTGTTGAAGATAATATATCCCACTCTGCTATTCGAAGATCCTTATCTTGAGGTATTTTAAATGTCCTCTGCTCCTTTTCTTGACTAGTAGCTGCACGAATAACCTCTTGTTCAGTTAACCCAAACTCTTCTGCAATCCATTCAGCAAATTTTTGTATTTTTCTATCACTGTTTTGATCTATCGCACGCAATAAATCTTCAAAATCTTGTGACTTTTTTATTAAATCGTATGTAGGGTTACCCACACTTACTTCATCGTATGGAATATCCAGCGCGGATCTGATTATGGAGTAATAGAGGTTACTAGCACCACGTTGCAGCACCTTTAATTCCTCAGAGCACTCTTTGTTATCATATTCCCAAGGCTGATTTCCATAACACTTAATTCCAGCTAAAGCTCCTTTGCTCATTAGATTTTTTAGATCATTTTTAGCACCACAGTTAGGGTTTGTGCACTCAATATAAAGAGCATCCAATCCACTTCCTTTTTCTGGAGATGATTTAAAATATAACTCTGGGCTTGAACAACTTTCTTTACTATTTCTATGAGCCCAAATGTTCCAAGGAACATCACGTAAATGTCCATGTTCACAAGCTGCAACGAACCGCATAGGAACTAATACTTTGTCTTTGCATTTTTCATTCGAACAGACAGGAACCCCATCGTAGTTTGTCTTCCCTATATCTTTGCGCCATAGCTCTAATTTTCTACAACGTGGACAGAACATCCATTTAGGAAATCTTACAGCCATTAAAGAATTATCTTTTGTAAGTTTCTCAGATATACCTTTAATTACAGGTGGTTTCTTTAAAGCCCAAACACCTGCCTCTTTGGTTAATCTATCGAGCTTAATTTCTTCTAATTTTTTCGGCCATAACTGTGGATCCACTAAAATTAGTGACTCCTCTCCTAGCTCAATAATACAACCAGGACCAAATGGACTAATTAACTGGGAACTACGATATGCTCTATTATTTGATGACATTATTCCAACTCACCACGAATATATAATTTTGTTTCTGTATCAACGTTACGCATAGAATTCAAAGTTTTCCACGCTTCACTATGAGAATTTTTTTCAAAGGGTTGAATCAATGGCTGAAATTGCTTGCCTGCGCGCTGTGTTTCATAATGGGTTAACTTATTTTCTGTCGCATTTACACGAATTTCCCAAGTATCAATCAACTCTTGCAAATAGTCTTTAACTTCTTGCTGATCCCACTCTGATAATCCTTGCATAGCTAATACAATTCTTTTTTCAAATACTTGTCGTATTCTCTTAAATTGTTCTTGGCTTGGATCAAAGAATTTTGCACTTTCATTTTTTCTAAGATAACCATTTACTCTGACTACAGCGATTAAGGCAGCATGTAAAGCTCGTTCAAGTGCTGGTTTAGCCCATGGCGTCACACTTGTTGGTTCTACATAACGATATAGGGCCTGATGATAACTCTTAAAAGTTTCGTAATGAGACCGGTCACGTGGTTTCGTTGCAGAGTAAAGTGTGATTACTACCCCTGGTGGTCGTTTTTTATCACGCCCTACACGACTTGAGGCTTGTATATATTCAGCTGTAGCCTTAGGCTGTCCTGCTACAATCATGATACCTAACCGACCAATATCTACTCCGACAGAGATCATGTTTGTGCATGGCAATACATCTACTGTATTTGGCACTGACTTGTTCAGGTTAGCTAATACTTCTGGAATTTTTGAACCTTTTATACCAGCACTCAGCTCTTCAACCCAGTCAATTCTCCTTGCTTCTTTAGCAATTACCCTAATACGTTCAGGAATATCATCCCGAGCTAAAGTCATAGATTTACCTAGCTCTCTACGGCTATTATGATAAATTGGAAGCGTCCAATAGCTATCTAGAATCTTATCTTGAAAGCCTAAATCATTTGGTGCTTGCAATGTCGCAGCAGCTGTATGGACTAAGGCTGTAGAGGATGTATGACCTGATGGCATAACTCCCACATATAAACGTCCTGGTTTATTTTCTTCCTCTTTAGAAAAGAAAGAATCAGCTTGGTCTGTGCCAGATGGAGGGAAAATATTTACATTACGGCCAAATATACGCCGACACTGTTGCTGAGCTGCTCGAATAGTAGCAGTTGCTGCTATTACTTTAGGAGGCTGTCCACGTAATTCTATAATTGAATCAAAACCAGCTTCATATATACCAGCAATAGTGCCTAAAGGACCAGATATGAGATGTAGTTCATCCTGAATAATTAAAGAGGGAGGCAAAGTCTTTTCATTACCAAAAAAAACATAAGCATTCTCTTTCCATGTTAATCGCGCAAATTTATCAACTGTTCCAATCAATAAAGAAGGAGGTTTTTTATAAAGCGCTTCATCAACTACTTGGATTGGCAATAACTCATGAAACTCACAATCTAAACTCGGACAGAAAAAATAAAAATTATCGAATTCATTACATTTAATACCATAAGCCGAACTTTCCTCTTCATGTGTTTTTGGCATGATTTCTGTACCACACCAAGGACAAGATTGTAGCTGAAAAATATTTTGTGGTTCTTGATCCTGACGTGCAATACTAAATTTTTCATACGCTGTTTTATAATCATTCGGTGTACTATCTTGACCTGCCCATAACCCTAATGAAAATGTTTCGTTACCTAAACGATTATCTTCTTGTCTTAAAGTTTCGAGAGCGCAAATTAACGTTCCTGCACGCTGAAATTGCTGGGAAGTTAACAATCGAAGAGTGTATCTTTTAATTACTGCAGTACCCCCTCCTTTTTTCCCTGCTGTAAGGCGACGGTAGATCATTTCCCAAGCTGCAATAGCTAGATAAGCTTCTGTCTTTCCGCCACCAGTAGGAAACCATAACAAATCCACATCAGCATGGGAGTCTGAAAACTTATTAGTATCAGGATCTGGAATCATAGACTCCAAAACCAAAAGCTGAAAAGCCAACTGAAAAGGGCGCCATTTATAATTTTTTCTTATGTCTTCATTATCATATTCAGGTTTTACATACCCCCAATTTCTTCCCTTAGATTGACCTGCATAGCTTTTACTTGTATGAATCATTTGCATTAGCATGGCTTTATTAGCTAATCGAAATGCCGTAAATGCATCTTCTGATCTTCTTAATAAAGCAATACCTTTTTGCATACGTTGCGAGGCGATCTTTAATCGATTTATAACTCTAACTTTTGCAGCACTATAACGCTCAGGTAGATTTTCACTGTCAAGTTCATCTATCCAACAATCATATGCACTAATTAATTTTTCATAATCACCTAGCAAGTCTTCTTGAGGCGTTCCTTCATCTGCAATTCTTGAAATGCTAAGAATTTCATCATTAAGACTTGAATACCTGCACGTATCCAATTCAGTACTGAAATCTTTAACCTCATGAAAAGGCATAACTTCAGTTTTAATTAGGAAAGGAACTTTATATTCACCTAATTCCCAATCCACAGCAACGCCATGGCCTACTGCCCAAGGAACACGTTTACGATAAATTAAATCTAATTCTTTTTGCTCATCATCTAATTTAAATCGATCACTCGTAGGATATTCTTTGATACCGCCCTCAACTACTATCACTTCAAGACCACATTGATATAGACATTGGGCTGGATTTAATCGGTCACCAGATTTCTCTTGATTTGAAAGGGCAATAGTAACCATTGTACCTTTAGTATATGGTCGAACAGTAACATCAACTCTTGCACTTTCTTCAAATATATTTCTTTTGATGTTTTCTTCAAACTTAATCTCTTCAAGATACTCAAAGGGCTTTCTTTGCCATGCCGTATCTTGATCCTTTTTTTCATACTTAGCCGCGCATATCTTTAACTTTACTTTTGTATGCTTTTGGACAGCAAAAGAAAAAGCCATAGAAGATGGCTTAAAATCATTACTCAAAGCTTCTGTTGTAGAGTCTTCACCTGAACTTTCATCTGTTTCGTCAACACAAGCTGCTGGAGGAAACAGAATACCTATTAAATAACGCTTATGAGGGACATCAGCTATTTGCTCTTCTTCACCATTTGCAGGGCCCATTAACTGAGTTTTCAAATATTCAGCTATTTCTGCTCTCGCCTTATTAAACTCTTCCATTAAATTAAAATACCGTCTAATTCTTATAGCTAACTATATTATTATTTATAATAGACTTATTACAGTGTTCTTATAAGTTTTTACCAAAAATTCAAACTTAAATTGAAACAATAATGCACAAAAAACTTACAATAAGATACACTTCTATTCAAATTAAATCCAACTACGTCACATTATGAATAAAGAACCAAATATTTTTATTAAATTCTGGGATTTTTTGACACTCAAAACCTACCATAAAAATTTATTGACAAGTGGTGGTTCGACTTATCTTACAGTTATTTCATTTATCATGATTCTTGCTGCTTTGTCGGAAGGTTTCGCATGGGGGTTTTTAGGTAGTACTTTTACTCCTAATTCACCTTACGTCGGCTGGACTATCGTAGGTGGATTCGTTTTTCTTCTAATGTGGTTTTTCGACCGATCAATGGCATCTGCTGATCTATTAAAAGATGAACATGAAAAAACCTTGAATGGTTTGCAATTAACAAAAGAACCTTTTTATTCACGGTCGGGTATCAAATCATTCATAGCAAAATATTTTCCATTTGCTATCAGGATTGGAATTGTCTGTTTATCTTTATATATTACTGCACCTTTTTTAACTCAATTAGTTTTTAAAGCAGATATTGATAATAAAATGATGGAGCAATACAAAGACAATATTGCTCTAGCGAAAAAAAATGGACTGGAAAATCGTGATAAGAAAATTGCGGAACTTGAACAGTTAGTCAACAATACTAATGAAAAATTACAGGTAGAAATCAGTGGTAAAAGTGGCACTGGATATGGTCGTGGTTACGTTGCTCAAAGTATTGAAAGGCAATTAGAAACATTACAATCAGATTTAAAATCAACTCGTATAGAAAGAGAAAGTTTTTTAGCCAAATTTGATCAAGCGGTAGATCGTGGCAATGAAGAAGAGTTAAAAAAATATGGGATTACCATTACAAAGGATAGCCCAATATTTAGGCAACAAGCCATTGAAGAATTTGAAAATCAAAAAGCTTTTAATCAAACAAAATATGCTGTAGATGTTTTTTTAATTATTCTCGGAACGATATTAATCTCTGCAAAACTTATGCAACCTCGTACTTTGCAGATGTATTTCTCAAGTCGCTTACAAGAGAAATGGGCGCTATATAAACTCGGAACATTCGATAAATACTTGCCAGAACAGGAACGCAGTGATCTTATTCTACAAACTAATCAGTCTATTCCTGAAGAATTTGAGGAGATCATGGTTCAATATGCTCAAGACCAACGTGAACGGAAAAAACAAGAAATATTAATGATTCAAGAAAAAGAAAGAATTACTCGAGAAAAGCAGCAGAAACAATTGTTAGAGGAAGAGCGTTTACTGGCTAAAGCTAAACAGGAACAAGAACGCCAAGAATTAGTGGAAGCTGAACTAAAAAAAGCACAACAAATTCATTTTGAACGTCTTGCTAAAGAAAAAGCTGAGATTGAAATGCGTGAAAAAGCTCGTGTTTTTTATGAAGGGCAAATTCTAAAAGCATTAAATGAAGTAGAAGAAGCTGAAATAGAATATTTAAACAAATTTTCTAAAAAAATAGATCAACTAGAAATTGATGAGAAAAACTTAATTGAAGAGCTCCATGATATTGAACGTACTTATAAGAACCATGAAGATAATATCGAGGCTCGCAACAAACGAATTAGTATTGCTGAAGCAGATTTATCTGATATGCAAGACCTAGCACGTAAACTTCAGCGCCCAGAAGAAAATCATACCATTGAAAGTCTGCGAGCATTTACTACTGCAGAATCTGCGGTCGTTGAGCAAAAGGCCTATATTAAAAACATTAAATCTTCATTACTAACTTTTGAAACAGATCAAAAGTATTTTCAAGAAAGTACGGCTCGTATTCGTGAGCAATTAAGTAAAACTAGGGCTACATTAACTGAGCTCAAGGAACCTTTAGAAATTATTTCTACTTCTCGTTCCAAAATTGAAGCACGAAAAATGGAGCTATTAGGAGCTGAGGGCTTAATTGATACGCCATATGAACCACACCATGATGAAGAGATACCGATGTTGGTAGAGAAACTGAAAAGCCAGCTTTCGACTCAAGTACCGTCGTATATACCTTAAGAATAAATTTATATGATTTGGTTAATTTTTTTCGTGGTGACAATTTTAGGCTATAGCAGTTTTATTTTTATAAGAAAGATAAAAATGCATCGTAGTCGCTGTGAGCATATCCGTGCAAGTTTACATTTACCTACAGAAAATCAGAAAAATGATTATTCAGGTTTTTTTCCAGCAGGCTTAGCTATCGGTGAGTATTTATGGCAAGTTTACAGTATTGATCCAAGCGTAATTAAAGCCGTCGATTTTAGTAGCCAGGAAGAGTTAAATTCAGCATTAGATGTCTCAAACTATTTAATGTTGAATATGTTGGAGAAAGATGAAACTTCTTTATCAGGCTTTAGAAATCGTCTAATCGGTTATATTGGTGAACAAAAAGTGAGTGATCTGTTAGATAGACAAACCCATGAAATTGTCTGGGCTAGCACATCCAATCAAGAAGTCTGGGACTTAAAAATTGACGGCGATCTCGTAAATATCAAAACCATTCTAGATATAGACAGCATTAAAATGACAGCTTTGGCACATCCAGATGTAACTTATTTAGTGCCTGAAGATACCTATCAAAATATTGGAATAGATAATATACAGGTATTAGACGATTTGAGTCATGCCGATATATCACAACAATTTGATTCCACCATAGAACAGGCAAATGGTAATGCTGCCTTAGATTCATTCGACCTACATTTGCCTATTGCAAGCGGAATAGCTGCATTCAATGAAAGACAACGTTTATTAAAAGCTGGTGGAGACGAAAATTCCATAAATAAGAACGTTCTTATCGACTTTTCTTCCAAAACTGTAGGGAGTCTGACCATGGCAAAAGTTGGTGCATCCATCGGGCTTGGTTTAGGGAGTCTTGTGTTTATGCCAGTTATTGGAGGTGTTATAGGAGCAGGAGTCGGCGCATTAATCGGTTCAAAAGTGGGAGGTGGCTTTGGTAAAAAGATCAAAGAGTTAGAATTACAAAAAGAAAAGCTTCGTTTGGAACAAATGCTGGATAAATTTGGTCTTCAATACTTACCGTATATTAAAAAATTAAAACACCAAGCTAGTATACCCTTACAAAAGCAACAGCAAGCCTTTCAACTCATCGAACAGAGATACAGTCAATATCTAACATCACAAAAATGGAAACATTATTTTTTCCCCGATTTAAATTTTATTTTTTATGATGAGCTAAAAAAAATAGGTAAGAACAACTTAGATAAGTCTTCTACCAAATTTCAAAATATCGAAAATACACTTATGGCTATAGAAAATCAGAAAAACTCAAAAGCATTGGCAATCTTAGTCTTAAACAGCATTTATTTACGTGATTTCCTTCATATAGATCTGGTGCAAATTAAAAAAATTTATGACCAGAAACGTAAAATATATATTGAAAGGTACAAATTATCTCCTGATCAATTTCCATTGACCCAAGATATCATCAACTACAATAAACTATATAACCAAGGGACCTAAGGTCTTTCTTATAAACCAATAGATCGAAAAATTTGCTTATCTTTTGCACCCAACCAAACTAAATACTCATTCTCTATTGCCTGCTTATATGCCCAGTCGGCAACCCGATGCGAACGCTGCATATCGGTTAAAAAACCCAATTGGGAAATTTCCCGAACAATAGATTGATCATGCAGATGATTACGTTCCTGCCACTGATGTAAGAATTGCTGTGATGCTAAATAATTACTTTTTTGTGAGTTGCATTTTTCATCCGCCAGGACAAAATTATGTCCGGTATCGGCAGGATATAATGACCATGGAATAAAATGATCCACGGCATATTTTGAATTTTTGAGACTTTTTCCACAGTAAAAACACTGGCATTGCTGTAAGTCAATTAAGAAGTCCGCGACCTGCCCCAATTGATTACGACTTGGAGCAAACATGAATTCATCTAGGTCAGGCAAACCATCCAGTACCACCAGGTTCTGCTTGTTTAGCCGAACAAAATCAATCCAGCGCTTCTGGCACAACTCTTCAATGATTTCACTAAATTGTCTTAAGCAATACATCACCTTGGGCAACAAGTTGAGGGACTGCTTGGAATCTTCAAGACTATAGAGAAACTCTATGGTTTGACCATTCAGATTCTGCAAATATACCACCGGCATTTGCTTTACCGTTGTTGCAACTGCTCGCTTCAACCTGTTCCAGTAAAGTACATCCTTTCTCAACGCAGCCAAGGTCTTGAATTGTTGCTGTGCATTCTGGATTTCAGTGATGATCTTTGCCTGCTTACCAGTGCTTTGATGAATAGTAAAAGGCTCATACTGGTTAAACTGAAACGGCAGTGACTGTTTCCAGTATAGGTCAATAAACTTTTCAGCGATATCCTGATATTCCAAATGCAAGGCAGCACCGGTATCTTGACCCTGTTCAATCGCCAGACGCGTGATACTTATCAGCAAAGCAAACTTATCTGTCGAAGTAAAAGTCCCAGAATGCAATATCTGCTGAATATGCTTCAAAAATTTCAGCTGCTCGTTGGGTGTTGGTATGTCAGCTGTACTGAACATATCTAAGCCTGCTCTTTTTTAATCAGGATATTGATCCACTCTTCTGTACGGTCTGGACGTTTATCTACAGTAATCCATTGCTGTAACAGTAAAGCCTGATCTATTTGTTTGAGTAAGTCGTAAGCTTGCTGCTCATTCAAGTCAGTAAAGCTGCGCCCTTCTTTCTCACGGTCTGAATCGCCATATTTAAAAGACATGTAACACACACCATTTGGCTTTAATGCTTTAAATAAGCGCCCCAACACTTCAGTCAGGCGATCTCTTTCACAGTGTAAAAGAGAAGCACAGGCCCAAATACCATCATACTTAGCTACTTCATTCAGCTCGTAAAAACTTTGCTGACGTACATTGATGCCTGTCAGTTCTCTCGCCTTTTCAACCAGCTCGGCAGAATAATCAATTGCCTCAACTTGATAGCCTTTTTTCTTAAATGCCAAAGTGTCCCGCCCCGAGCCACAGCCCAAATCCAGGATCAATGCCTGTTCCGGCAAATATCTTAGAAATGGTGCGTAAAGACTTTCCATCTCAACCTGATAGGTATTTTCAAAAAATGCTTGAGCATGTTGATTGTAATAATTTGATGTTTGATTCATTGTCTAAAAGCCAATATCTTATGTTAAAGAACATACTGATATTTCACTAGATAAGTCAAATGATCAGTCCTATGAATGAATCAAACTCTTATTTCACTGTATCCGGACAACTGAGATAGAAACCAAACTGGTTCTTGTAAATGGAAAAAATATGGGCTTCAGATTTCGCAAGAGTATTAAAATATTACCTGGATTAAAAATCAATCTGACGCATAAAGGCATTAGTAGCGCGAGCATTGGCAAACCTGGTGCTTCTTTAAATATTGGCAAAAAAGGCACCCGAACCAGCGTTGGTATTCCTGGCACAGGCCTATCCTATTCAAAACACCAGCCCTATAAGAACAGAGTTGGCAACCAAAAAAATCCTACTCAGGAACAACAATCGTTCTATACATCACATACTGAGCAACCCAAATCGAATGTCTGGATTTGGGTGATTTTTGGATTATTTTGTTTTATTGTCGGGGCAATTATTTTTTAAATTTAGCCATTCTTTGTACCCCATAATCTCCACTGCTAGGCAAAATTTAATTCATTCATTACTATGGAAGGATGTTAAATACAATAAAGGTTACCGCT
Organism: Candidatus Acinetobacter avistercoris; assembly: GCA_018883945.1. Lineage (GTDB taxonomy): Bacteria > Pseudomonadota > Gammaproteobacteria > Pseudomonadales > Moraxellaceae > Acinetobacter > Acinetobacter avistercoris. The sequence continues at coordinate 297 of JAHLFF010000126.1, read as the reverse complement.
GATGTCTGATCATGACAGTACTCTGGATTATGATGAAAATGATTTAATCGACTCTCCCTTATCTCAAGTTTTACAAGAGGATAATGAGCAAATTGAAATTCTAATTTATCGATTACCTGATAGTGACTGGACACTGGAAGTGGTGAACCAAAGTGGTACTTCTACTGTATGGGATGAAACATTCCCGTCAGATCAGGAAGCTCTATCTGTCGCTTTAGATGGAATTAAAGCCGCAGGCGGTATTCAAGCATTTTCCGAACTCAGTGACCTCGAAGCAAAGAAAAATATTTTTCCTGA
>JAHLFF010000125.1 GCA_018883945.1 Candidatus Acinetobacter avistercoris | reverse complement strand
TTAATGTATTTACGCCACCTTTAGATGCAGAGTAGGGAATACGGTTAATTCCACATGTTGCAATTGAAGAAACATTGACAATCACACCTGCTTTATTTTTCAACATTTCAGGTAGAACTGCACGGCAACACCACATCGTTGGGAATAATGAGCGGCTCACTTCTTTTTCGATTTCTTCTGGTGAAAACTCAACGAAAGGCTTCATCCAAATTGCACCACCAACATTGTTGATGAGGATGTCTACACGACCATAAACTTCAATCGCTTTAGCTACAACAGATTCAGCACCCGCAAAAGTTTCTAAATCGGCACGAATCGTAATCGCTTCACCATCAGCAGCTTTGATTTCAGCCAATACGTCTTCAACGTATTCTGAATAATCAGCCATAACAACTTTAGCGCCTTCAGCGGCGACTTGTAGTGCCACACCACGACCAATGCCTTGAGCGGCACCAGTAACAATAATCACTTTATCTTCAAAACGTTGACGACTCATATCGTAATCTCTCATAAATGCTCATGTGCAAAAAGTTGAACTGACATATAGTCAGTTCAACTTAAAAATTAGTTTGCAGAGAATTTTTCGAACAAGAAGCTAGCTGGTTTCACACCTTCGCTATCTAACCAGTTACGAACAGCGTCTACCATTAATACAGGACCACATAGATAAACATCTACGTCGCCGCCATTTAACCATTCGTTATCAATATGTGCTGTTACATAGCCTTTACGCTCATGCGCTGATTCTGGGTGAGCAACAACGGTACGATATTCGAACCAGTCTAATTTTTCTTGTAATTCATTGAGCTTTTCGATTGCAACTAAGTCGAAATCGTTAGTCACACCAAATACTAAACGTACAGGATGTTCAGAACCTTTTTCCTCAAGCACTTGCAACATAGACATAAATGGTGCAATACCTGTACCACCAGCCAACATGACCACTGGGCGCACAACATTACGTAAGTAGAAGCTACCAAATGGACCTGTAAATGTCATTTTGTCGCCAACTTGTACAGTTTCACTTAAGAAACTAGACATTTTTCCGTTAGGTACGTTACGAACCACAAAACCTGTTAAACGGTTACCTGGTTTAGAGCTGAAAGAGTATGAGCGTGTTTCAGTTGTTCCAGGAATACCGACATTAACGTATTGACCTGCAAGGAAGTTGATGTCTGGTTGACCTTCATCCAATTGGATATCAAAAGTAATGGTCGATTCAGATAAGTTTTCCACGCGTGCCAAAGAACCTTGGTAAGTGTGAATTTCTGTTTTACATACATCAGAAGATGCTTGGATTTGGAAAACGGCATCAGACGTAGGTTTACACTGACAAGCAAGAATATAACCTTCAGCAGCTTCTTCTGGAGTTAATGCATCTTCAATATAAAGCTCTTCAGGCATGTCATAAGTACCAGATTCGCAAAATGCGCGACAAGTACCACATGCGCCATCACGGCAATCTAGTGGAATATTGATCTTTTGACGGTAAGCGGCATCAGATAAAGATTCGCCTTGAGCGACTGAAATAAAACGTGTCACGCCATCTTCAAATTGAAGAGCAATATTATGGTTTGACATGGCTGAAAATCCTGTAAATAATTCTGGAGAACTGGGAGAGAGACCTTTGGCTAAATCAAGTTAACCAAAGGTTTTTTCCGGAAAGCGTAGAAGCGAAGATCAGAGGTGGTAAACATCAATGACTTGGTTGATGTAATCATTTTTCAGAACCACGTATTTATTTAAAATTTGTGGTTTATCGCCTGATAAATCGATTTCATAACGTGACATACCAAAGTAGCTGTAGCTTGTTTTATAACGGAAACTTAAAGTATTCCAGTTAAAGCGTACAACCACTTTATCTTCATGACGCTCTAGAATTTCAATGTTATTTACATTGTGGCATGTGCGTGTATCTGGCATGGTTGCAGAAGAGCGTTCAGTTTTAATACGGAACACACGATCTTCTAAACCTTGGCGATCAGGGTAGTAAATCAATGAGATTTCAGTTTGTGGATTGGTGATTAATTTATCATCATCATCCCAAGCTGGCATCCAAAAAGGTGCGGTAGGCGCGTAGCACTCTAACCACTCATCCCATTGTTCATCATCAAGTAAACGTGCTTCTTTGAAAAGAAATTGGCTTACTGATTCAAAAGTTGCTTCGAGATTCGCGTTGCTCATGCGTTCTCTCCTTGTTCAGCTAAAGATTTTTCAGATGCAATTGCACGTTTCATTTCTGATAACCAGTGTTGATGCTGTGCAAGGTATAAACCTTCATCTTCAGTCTTAATACCAGATAGTTTTGGTTTTAAACCGATTTCATTTGCAGCATCATCTGGACCATGGATCCAATGCTTAGAACCACGGCACATATCGTTCCATTCAAGCTCGATACCTGCATATCCCGCTTGGCAAGCACGGAATTCTTCTAAGTCATCTGGTGTTGCCATACCTGATGCATTAAAGAAGTCTTCGTATTGACGGATACGGCGTGAACGTGCTTCTGGCTCTTCACCTACAGGTGCGATACAGTAAATCGTTACTTCAGTTTTATTGACTGAAATTGGACGTAATACGCGGATTTGTGAACCAAATTGATCCATGAAATAGACGTTTGGATAGATACATAGATTACGAGAACGCTCGATCATCCATTTTGCCATCGCTTCGCCATAACGTTCTGTATATGCAGCAAATTGATCAAAGTTAGGACGATCTTCCGGGTTACCCCATTGAGTCCAAAGTAACATGTGACCATTTTCAAAGCCGTAAGAACCACCGCCTTGTTTGCCCCAAGAACCTGCGCTCATCGCACGAACATTATCGCCTGCTTCTTTTTCTTTACGCTGCTGAGTTGTTGCAGCATAGTTCCAATGTACAGCAGATACGTGATAACCATCAGCACCGTTTTCAGCAGTTAACTTCCAGTTACCTTCATAGGTATAAGTCGACGAACCACGTAAAACTTCTAAACCTTGCTCAGACTGACCAACGATCATATCCATAATCTTAGTTGCTTCGCCTAAGAATTCTTCTAATGGAAGAACATCAGGATTTAAGCTACCAAATAAGAAACCTTTATAGCTTTCAAAGCGTGCAACTTTTTTCAGGTCATGAGAACCTTCTTTGTTAAAGCAATCAGAATAACCTGCTTCTGCTGGATCTTTAACTTTTAAAAGTTTACCTGAGTTGTTAAATGTCCAACCATGGAATGGGCAAGTATAGGTTGCTTTATTGCCTTTTTTATTACGGCAAAGCTGAGCACCACGGTGTGAACACGCATTGATCATTGCATTTAATTCGCCTTGGCGGTTACGTGCAATAAGAATCGGCTGACGACCAATATGAGTGGTGTAATAATCATTGTTGTTAGGAATCTGACTTTCGTGTGCAAGATAAACCCAGTTGCCTTCGAAAATATATTTCATTTCTAGGTCAAACATAGATTGATCAGTAAACACTGAACGATGTAATTTGAATTCGCCTGTTTCGTGATTATCAACAAGTAGTTCGTCAATACGATCAAGATGGCTAGTGTTAATTACAGGAATACGTGGCATGTCCGTTCTCCGACTTTCCGAAAAAAAGGTAAGTCACCGAAATGTCATAAAATTGACACTTCGGCTTCCTATAATAAAGTGATTAAGCGCTAGCGCGACGACGATCAACTTCAGTTTTCGGCGCATCAGCCTTTTCTTTAACCAATTCAATGTTGAACTGGATATGTTTAAATGCTTTGTCTAATTTACGACGTGCGATTTCTGCTTCATCTGTTACATCAACAGCAGTAGCAACTAAGCCTTCACGTGTTGCAAATGCAAAGTCATCCCAAAGGTATTGATCACCTTCAATATTGAATTGAGTCGTCAATTTACGGTAGCCAGGTGCAGACACGAAATAATGAACGTGTGATGGGCGGTTACCGTGACGACCTAATTTATCCAATACAAATTGAGTTGTACCTTCTGGTGGGCAACCGTAACCTACTGGCATAGTAGTCAACGCAGTATATTGACCATCAGCAGCAGTGATCACTGAACGACGAAGGTTAAAATCAGACTGTGATTTATCAAAGAATGAATAGTTACCTAGGCTGTTTGCATGCCAAATTTCAACTTTAGCACCTTCAACAATATTACCATCAGTATCTGTAACAGTACCTTCGATGATCAAAGTATCCACTTTATCTGATTCAGAACCATCATCCATACGTGTAAAAGAAACTGATTCTGGCGCACCCGCAACATAAAGTGGACCTTCGATCGTACGTGGAGTACCACCTGTGATACCCGCTTTAGCGTCTGCTTCATCAGCACGTAAGTCTAGGTAATGCTCTAAACCTAAGCCTGCTGCCAAAAGACCTAACTCGTTTGCTTGACCTGCATCTGTAAAATACTCTAAGCCTTTCCATAGCTCAGTTTGAGAAATATCTAAATCCTCAATTGCTTGGAAAAGATCACCGAGTAAACGAACAACGATTTGCTGAACACGGGCATCTACTGGGCCTGTTGCAGTTTCAACGTTAATTTTTTTTACAAGAGCATCAATTTGTTGACGGTTCATACTAAATCTCCATAAGTATGTATATTCATTTGGTGGCTGATATGCTTGATACATCAAGCTTTTAGCTGCCACGTTCCTTGTTTGTCTTGATAGACTTTCAGTTCTAACCCTTTGGATGTGTTGCAAATGACCGTAATCATTTGCAATACTCAATGCTTAAATTTTTTGATCAATAAATTGAATTAACGGTCGTCTTCATGAATAGAAGATGGGTGACGATTTAACGCCATGACTTCAATATTCATGTAAGGATAAAGCGGAAGACCTTGCAAAATGCTGTGTAGCTCTTCGTTGCTTTCAACATCAAAAATACTGGTATTTGAGTACTGACCCGTAATACGCCAGATATGACGCCATTTACCTTGGCGCTGTAATTCATGCGAATAGGCTTTTTCTACAGCTTTAATTTCGTTGGCTTTTTCCACTGGCATATCTAGTGGAATATTGACATCCATTCGGACTTGAAAAAGCATGTGAAGCTCCTTTGATTTACATCTGTGTCATGTCGGCGTTTTAACGACGGCGTAATTGGTCGATTTTATCTTCACCCATTTCAATACCTAAGCCTGTTGTGTTCGGAACAACAAGTTCAAAGTTTTCATATTGAAGTGGTGTTTTTAAAATTTCTTCAGTTAACAGGAGTGGACCGAAAAGCTCAGTGCCATACGCTAAATTTTCAAAGGTAGAGAACGCATGTGCAGAAGCGATCGTACCGACTGAACCTTCAAGCATGGTGCCGCCATAAAGGTCGATGCCTGCCAATTGCGCGATTTTATTCACTTCACAGCCTTCGATCAGACCACCAGACTGGGCAACTTTCACTGCAAATACAGATGCTGCATTTCGTTTAGCCAGTTGATAAGCACTGTTCGGGCCCATTAAAGATTCATCAGCCATAATCGCAATATCAAATCTGCGTGTTAAACGTTCCATGGCATCAATATTGTCAATTGCACAAGGTTGTTCAATCAGGTCTACGCCACCGTCTTGTAACAGTTGAATCCCTTTAATCGCTTCGAGTTCTGACCAAGCGCGATTGACATCAACACGGATCGAAATATCTGAACCTAATACTTTTTTAATCGCTAAAACGTGTTCAACATCAGCTTCAACTGTACGAGAACCAATTTTTAGTTTAAAAATATTGTGGCGTTTAGCCGCAATCATTTTTTGTGCTTCTGCAATATCTTTGTCGGTGTCACCAGAGGCCAATACCCAAAGTACTGGAACACTCTCACGCAAACGACCACCTAATAGCTCACTCACAGGTAAACCCAAACGCTGCGCTTGAATATCAAGCAATGCAGTTTGAATCGCACACTTTGCAAAGCGGTTGCCATTGATATGTCTTTTAATCTGTTTTAGTGTTTGAGCCACATTTAAATGCGATAATGTTTTTAGTAATGGCGCAAAATAAGTATCAATGTTGGTTTTAACACTTTCAGGGCTTTCGTCCCCATAGCCTAAACCACCAATTGTTGTTGCTTCACCCCAACCAATAAATCCGTCATCGGTCGTGACTTTAACCAAAACCAGTGTTTGTGTTTGCATTGTCGCGACTGCCATCTTATGTGGACGAATCGTTGGAATTTCGACAAGTAGCGTTTCAATGGATTTATACATCTTGAGTTTTTGCAACCTTGCTTTGTGTACTTGATGTGGTATACCTTAAAAGAATAATTATGTGCTGTCGAAGACCTAATTTGCATTTTAATATATCAAAAAGGTATGAAGTCTTATGGAACTTAGACACCTTCGCTACTATGTAGCCGTTGTAGAAGAACAAAGTTTTACTAAAGCTGCTGAAAAACTATTCATTGCACAGCCCCCTTTGAGTCGCCAGATACAGAATCTTGAAGCAGAATTTGGAATTCAATTGTTTGAACGGGGTAGTAGACCATTAAAGACAACAGAAGCAGGGCAATTCTTTTATCAACATGCCGTTAAACTTTTGTCTAATGCGGAAGAAATTAAAGCCATGACCATGCGTGTCGGAATGGTCGAAAAAACAGTCACCATGGGCTTTGTAGGGTCATTGCTGTATGGCTTACTGCCTAAAATTGTCTATCTATTTAGACAACAACAACCCCATTTAAAAATTGAATTAATTGAAATGAGCACCAAAGAGCAAATTCAATCCCTTAAGGAAGGACGAATAGATATTGGCTTTGGCCGGTTGCGGATATCGGACCCTGCTGTACGCAGAGTTCTGTTACGTGAAGAGCCACTTATGGCGGCAGTTCATTCGAGTCACCCACTCGCAAATAAAAAAGATGGTGTCTATCTATCTAATATTGTTGATGAAAATATTTTTTTATATCCTAGCCATCCGAAACCAAATTTTTCAACGCAAGTACGCAGTCTATTTTCAGAGTATGGATTAGACCCTAAAAGTATGCGTGAAGTCCGTGAAATTCAGTTGGCTTTGGGTTTGACTGCTGCTGGAGAAGGGATCTGTGTGGTGCCAGATAGTGCTAAAACCATTCAACTACCGCACTTACACTACATACCGATCTTAGACGATGCGGCAACAAGTCCAATCTTTTTAGCTGTTCGCTCTATGGATGAAAGTGAAGATATACGCTCTTTATTTGACTGTATCTATCAGGTCTATGATTTAGAAGCCATCAAATATGACAGAGCTGTGATATAGGACTTAGACTTTGGTCATAGAACATTTTGTGTAGGGTAGATAGTGATACCTGAAATAACACTATGGGCGAGATGATTAGACCCATTATTTAACTTTTTTTTAAAATCCGAATATTTGATTTCATCATCAAAAATTCGGATTTTTTAGTTTTCAACTTTTAGAATCTGTAATAAAAATGACATTTTGAATAAAATGTATTCATTGCTACTCACTTTAGGGTATTGTTTTTAGCGTATTGATTTAATTAACAAACTTTAAAGGTATAAATATAGAGTTATTCGGTTTTGGACATTAATTTCGCTTTGCTGCATTGTTTGTGACATGAAAGTCATTCACGAGCAGGAGAGCATGGTGAATAAAGAAACAATAAATATCAACACGATTGTTGATAATGCAAAATTTACACCATTTCATTGGAGTGTTTTGATTTGGTGTTTATTGATCATTATTTTTGATGGTTATGATTTAGTGATTTACGGGGTAGCACTACCATTATTGATGCAGGAATGGGGTCTTTCTACTGTTCAAGCTGGTTTTTTAGCGAGTACAGCACTTTTCGGTATGATGTTTGGGGCAATGACTTTTGGTACCTTGTCAGACAAAATTGGTCGTAAAAAAACCATTATGATCTGTGTAGCTATCTTTAGTGGCTTTACTTTTTTAGGTGCATTTGCATCGAATCCTACAGAATTTGGTATTTTACGGTTTTTAGCGGGTCTCGGTATTGGCGGCGTAATGCCAAACGTGGTGGCTTTAACCACTGAATATGCACCTAAGCGTATCAGAAGTACCTTAGTGGCAGTCATGTTCAGCGGCTATGCGATTGGCGGTATGGCTTCTGCTTTGCTTGGCGCTTTTTTGGTGGTCGATTATGGTTGGAAAATCATGTTTTATATCGCAGGCCTACCATTTATAGCTTTGCCTTTAATTTGGAAGTTCTTACCTGAATCGCTCATGTTTATGACCAAAAAAGGTGAAACTGAAAAAGTTCGTCAGATCGTACAAAAAATTGCACCTGAGATGAATTTGCCGGCTGGTACGCGCTTTAAATTGGATGAACCTGTTGCAGGTGATGAAGCACCATTAAAAGCTTTATTTCAACAAGGCCGTATGTTCAGCACCATGATGTTCTGGATCGCATTCTTTATGTGTCTATTAATGGTTTATGCACTTGGCAGCTGGTTACCTAAGTTGATGATTCAGGCAGGCTATTCACTTGGTGCAAGTATGTTGTTCCTCTTCGCATTAAATATTGGTGGGATGGTTGGTGCCATTGGCGGCGGAACATTGGCAGACAAGTTCCATTTAAAACCAGTATTAACCACAATGTTTACTGTGGGTGCTATTGCCTTGATATTACTTGGATTTAATAGTCCTCAAGCAGTATTGTATGGATTGATTGGTATTGCGGGTGCTGCAACGATTGGTTCTCAAATTTTATTGTATACCTTCGTCGCGCAGTTCTATCCAGCAGCAGTACGTTCTACAGGTATGGGGTGGGCATCAGGGATTGGACGTATCGGTGCGATCGTAGGCCCGGTATTAACAGGTGCATTATTGACTTTAGAGTTACCTCATCAAATGAACTTCTTAGTGATTGCAATACCTGGTGTGATTGCTGCGATCGCTATTTATATGGTGAACCTCAAAGCTTCAGTAGAAGGTGTAAAAGAAAAACAGCCTGAATTGATTAAACAAAGCAATCATGCGGCTTAAGCAATAAATTTTAACTTATTCTTCATCAGCTTAAAACGGATCTCAATAGAGCTGATGAAGGCGATAAGTCAAAATGGATTTAATATTATTTTGAAAAAGTCAGGACAGACTTTAATGACATAGGATATGTTAAGAATGAATCATTTCAAAAAAAGTACATTGGTGATTGGATTAAGTTTAGGTATGACGGGGATGGTTCATGCTCAAGCCAATACTGAAGTAGATCAACTTAGAGATGAAGTTAAAGAGTTAAGACAATTGCTAGAACAGTATGCAAAATCTCAACAGCAAATGGAAACTCAAGTTTTAAAGGTTCAAACGAATCAAACTCAGTCTAGTCAACCACAACTAAGCCAAGCTCAGCCGAACAAGTCCAATGGTTTAGGTTTTACAGTTGCAGGCTCGGAAGTGAAATTTTATGGGAATATCCGCTTAGATACACAATATCAAGCAGAAGGTGGCGCAGCAGCTCGTTCATTTAACCAAATAAATACTGTGCCTTTAAGAGGCGTTAATGAACGTAGTGATGAATTAAAATCAACACTTTCAGCAACACGTTTGGGGTTTGATTTTAAGACCCCAGCGCAAGGCAAAGATGTCACAGGAAAGCTTGAACTTGACTTTTTTGGTGGTCCCAATCTCGATAATTTACGTATACGTCATGCCTACGTGAATTATGGTCAATGGTTAATCGGACAAACATGGTCAAACTTTGCTTTACCTGATTATATGCCTGAAACCATTGAACCTTTAGGCTACGTAGGTGGTGCAGTTAAAAGAACGCCGCAAGTACGCTATACACATCGCATAAGTCCAGAAACAAATATAGTCAGTAGCGTCGAGGATCCAAAAGATCCATCGATCAATATGCGTTTACCCGCATTGACTTCACGTTTGAATCATAAGATGAGTGATACGTTGGCACTCAGTGGGCGTGTGATGGCACATGAAAAACGTATCGATCAAGATGAAAAATGGGCATGGGGTGTTGGCTTAGGCGTAAAATATGATGTATTGCCAAATACAACTGTTAAAGCGGATTATTACCATGTTAAAGGCGATAGCAGTTTTGTATCTTGGGCAAATAATGGCGTCGTTGCTCAAAATAATCAAATCGTGGCACAAAATGAATTTGATTCGATTACGATTGGTGTGACACAGCAGTTCAACGATAAACTTCGTGGCACATTAGGCTATGGCTTAATGAAACTTGATAAAGATCAAGATTATATCAATGCTTCAAGTAATCCTACTGCGATTAATAAAGAGCTATGGCAAGCTTGGGCGAATATGTTCTATAGCCCGACTAAACCGATCAGCCTTGGCGTTGAATATGTCTATGGTGAACGTGAAGCATTTGCTGCAGCACCGAATGGTTCTAAAAAAGGTGAAGACAATCGTGTAAATGCTGTTGCGATTTATAATTTTTAATCACAGCGGTTGATTCAATTTTCAACGCAATGATGGGTTTAGATTTTTATTTATATGATTCGAAACGAAGCTTATTCATATAATTTAAACCGAATGACCGAACTTGTCGTCAACATTGAGTGAATGAAACTCAATCATGGAATCAGGTATTCCATGATTGAGACTTGAGAAAGTGTTTATAGAGCATTCAATTCGATTTTATTTAAATGATGTTGAAGGCTATGTAAGCACTTTTTCAATATATTTGAGTGATAAAATACTTTGCTGATGAGTTATTTTGTTTATCTCTGATCACGAGTGATCTACTTTTTAGTCCAGTTAACTTTCTATTCACTATTGCTGTCAATAACTTCCCAAAAAAATGAATATCTAAACATCATATTTAAAAACCTAACTCCAACTACGAGCATAAGTCTTAACAGATCTTCAAAAGCAAATGAATAAAAGTAAAACTAAACCAGATCAACGACCTTTTACCTTTCCTGATAATTGACCATTAGATTGACGATATTCACTCGGTGTCATGTTAAACCAGCGCTTAAAAGCACGTCGAAAGTTTGCGCTATCATGATAGTTTAGAATAGACGCAATCGCTTCAACAGATAATTCTGTTTTACATAAGTAATGCGCTGCTTGGCGCGATTTTATCTCATCGCTTAATTGTCTAAAACTTGTTTGATGTTGAGCAAGTTTACGAGCAAGCGTTCGTTTGTTAATGAAAAGTGCAGCAGCGATCTTTTCTTCATTTAGCTCATTAAATGGCTGACTGAGCATCATTTTTTGGATTTTAAAAACAATATTTTCCTGTGTAGGTGTTAATTCTTGCAGCAAAATCTCACATTGACGCATGGCCAACAGATAGTTTTCATGATTTGAAGATGCATTGGCAATTTCACATACGGATAATGGAATTTCAACCTGAATTTGATCTGCGGAAAAACTAAAAGGGCTCGGTAAATAGTGTTTATAGAGATGTTTATAGTCTGGTTCAGCGTGACTAAAATAAGCACGTGCTTCATGCAGAGGCCGGCCAATAATAAACTCTGCGCATTCATATAACACCACTACACAGACTTCATTCAGCATACGATTGACAGCTGATGAAATAGGGATCGTAAAATCTAATGAACAGATCACGGTATCTGCTGTAAATTCCAGGCTGACATGCGCAAAACTAATACGCGTGGGTAAAAATGTTTTAAACGCATTTAAAGCCATGAGTAGATTGGGACTATTATTGACCAGAAATCCCATGAGTCCATGAGTTGTAGGTGTTAAACGTTTTCCGAGATTTAAATAGAAATCAGGTGTTTTGCTCAAGCTTAAACTATTTTGAAGTATTTGAATTAACTGGCGAGAGCTTAATAAAGTGTCATCCTGCATGAATTGTTCAGCTGAAAGCTGACTAAACTGTAACAAACTCGGGATATCTCTGATATTCAAACCCAATTCGCGGCCAATAATTCTGGCGTAATTTGAAGGAATATTCGCAATTTCAGAATGATCATCCATCATTAATGTCGCTACATCATCCATTTTGTCGTCCTTTATATCCATCTAATATAAATCTTTATTTGTAATGAGTTCATTCTTCGTTCGTTGTTAAAAAATGATGAGATAACTGTTTAATAGACTTCCTTGAAAAGTCATTTTTCACAGCAAACACTCATCATGAGTCATCTCTCATCCTAAATCTCTCACAAATGAAGAAAGTTTTTATATATCAATTCATTGCCACTTAAAGATCATTTTTTGATGAATGAATGCGATCTAAACATTTATGATTTAAAAGGTATCTGTTAAATAATTCACTTTGCATTTACAAACTCAAACTCAAATCTTAATTCTGAGATAATTTTTTTATATTTCCCAAATAATTCATAGATGATTATATATTGTCTTTTTATGACTCCATTATGTCAACAAATAACCTCCTTAAATTTTTATAAAAAGATAGATTAGGGAGTAAGAAAAAAATTAATGTGTGTTATGGAGAACATCATGGGAAAAATCACTTTTATCGAACACGATGGAACAGAACATTTGGTTGATATTGAGTCAGGCAAATCATTAATGCAAATAGCCATTAATCAGGGCATTCCATCAATTGATGCAGATTGTGGTGGTGAGTGTGCATGCGGAACATGTCATGTGATTTTAGAAGACAAATGGATTAATAAAATTGGTAAAGCCCCAGAAAATGAACTTCATATGTTAGATCTTACGCCGGAAAAAACAGAAAACTCAAGACTTGCATGTCAGGTCTACGTTTCAGAAGAGATGGTCGGGATGAAAGTGCAACTACCTGAATATCAGCTATAAATAAAATAAAAATGTGGATTCAATCTAAATGGAGTTTGAAAAATGACACAGTTCGTAAATATAGTGAATAAAGTCAAAACAGATGCAGTCAATAAATTTTCGGCAATTGTTCCAATAGATATGCAGGTTAAGGGCTTCCATTTTTTTAAGAAAGCCAAAAAGCAAATTTTGAATCAAGAGTATTTTCCAGAGATTGTCGAATCACCAATTCCCGATGTCTCTACATTAGAGATACAGGATATTGACCTAAGTAATCCATTTTTATTTAGACAACATCAGTGGAATGCCTATGCAAAACGCTTACGTGATGAAGCGCCTGTACATTATCAAGCTAACAGTCCTTTTGGCCCTTTTTGGTCTATAACACGACATAAAGACATTATATTTGTCGATAAAAACCATGATTTGTTTTCTTCAGAACCCATCATTCTATTGGGCGAAGCTCCGATGGATTTTGAAACGTTCATCGCAATGGATCCTCCGCGTCATGATGTTCATCGCCAAGCGGTACAAGGTGTCGTCGCACCTAAAAACCTGAAAGAAATGGAAGGTTTGATCCGTGAACGTACTGCTGAAGTGCTTGATAGTTTGCCCATTGGTGAGCCATTTGATTGGGTTCATAGCGTTTCAATTGAATTAACTGCGAGAATGTTGGCGACGCTTTTAGACTTTCCGTATGAAGAACGTTTAAAGCTGGTGTACTGGTCCGATTTAATTTCATCGTCTCCTCAAACGACTGGAGGAGCAATGGATTTAGATGAGTCATTTGTCGCTATGGCTGATATGGCAAAGCAATTCGTCAAACTTTGGTACGATAAAGCTGAGCGATTGAAGAGAGGTGACAGTAGTTTTGATCTCATCACTTTAATGCAGACCAGTGACGGAACTCGTGACATTATTAAACGTCCGATGGAATATATGGGGAATCTGGCGCTTCTGATTGTGGGTGGCAATGATACGACACGGAACTCTATGAGTGGAGGTGTTTTAGCATTTCATAACTTCCCTGAACAGTTTGCCAAACTCAAAGAAGATCCAAGTTTAATGTCAAATGCCGTATCTGAAATTATTCGTTGGCAAACACCTTTGGCTTATATGCGCCGTGTGGCCAAGCAAAATGTCATGTTAAATGGCCAATTTATTCGTAAAGGCGATAAGGTGGTGATGTGGTATGCCTCTGGTAATCAAGATGAGAGAGCTCTCGAACAACCAGATCAGTTTTTGATTGATCGTAAAGACGCGCGTAATCATCTTTCGTTTGGCTTTGGTGTGCATCGCTGCATGGGCAATCGTTTGGCAGAATTACAATTGCGAATTCTCTGGGAAGAAATTTTAAAACGCTTTGAGAAGTTGGAAGTGGTAAGCGAACCAGAAATTGTGCAATCTAACTTTGTTCGAGGTTATTCAAAACTCATGGTTAAACTGACGCCTAAAACTGAAAATGCTGCTGCTACTAAAAAGCAGAAATGAAGTGGAACAAAAAAGTAGAAATAGCGACTGAAATAAGTATTCAATAGGCTTATTTCATCAGTCCTTTTATACAACGACTATTTATACAACAAGCGTATAACTTAGCTCATCTTAGCCTTCTCCCACAGGGAGAAGGGACTTTTAGATATCCATTTATTGTAGATCAATGATCTTGATTGAATTGATCAAAACTTTCTAAAAAACGTTTTAATAAAAATGCAGCATGAGATGTAGAGAGAAGAAACAATGCATAAATTATCAGCCGTGATTATTGGTGGAAGTCATGCCGCAGCACAACTGAGTGTGAGTCTGCGTCAAGAAGGATGGAGGGGTGGTATACTCATCATTAGCGATGAGCATTATTTACCGTACCATCGTCCACCTTTGTCTAAGACCTTCTTATCTGGTGATAAAAGCATTGATGACTTGTTGATACGACCAGCTGCATTTTATGAAAAAAATGATATTCAATTTTTAAATGGTCATGTCATCCAAATAGATCGACAACGACAAATATTGAACCTGGCAGATGGAACACAGGTCAATTATGACAAATTGGCATTATGTACAGGAGCACGTGTCAGAAAATTAGCAATAGAAGGGGCTGATCTTAACGGCGTACATTATGTTCGAAATGCGACAGATATCGAGGCAATACAACTAAAGATTAAAAATGTTAAGCATGCCGTAATCATGGGTGGTGGTTATATCGGTTTAGAAACGGCGGCATCTCTAAGAAAACAAGGAATACAGGTTTCTTTAATCGAAGCATCACAGCGAATATTACAACGTGTTACCACACCTGAACTTTCAGCGTTTTATAGCAGAATTCACACTGAAGAAGGGGTTAGTATTTATACCGATCTGAGTGTAGAGCGGATACTGGGTACGACAGATGTGCAAGGAATATTATGTTCAAACGGTATGACTTTGGAAACAGATCTAATTATCGTGGGTATTGGCGTTCAACCCAATGTAGAACTTGCTTTTGAAGCTGGTCTTCATGTTGAGAATGGTGTCGTTGTCGATCCATACTGTCAAACCAATGATACTCATATTGTGGCTGCAGGAGATTGCACAACGTATTTCAATCAACGCTATCAAAGACAGATACGCTTGGAATCTGTTCCGAATGCCAATGAACAAGCAAAAATTGCCGCTGCGACATTATGTGGCGTATCCAAAATTTATAATTCATTACCCTGGTTCTGGTCGGACCAATATGATTTAAAATTACAAATTGCTGGATTAAATCAGGGCTATGATCAGCAGATCATTCGAGGAAATATGCACAATGAGCGTCAGTTTTCTGTTTTTTACTTGAAAGAAGGTGAGCTAATTGCCGCGGATTGTATTAATCGTCCATTAGATTTTATGGTCAGTAAAAAAATCATTCATGAACAATTAAAAATCGATGTAGCTCAACTAGCCGATGAAACATTTGATCTTCGAGAACTTTTAAAATAGAAATTATTATCAAAAATGGCGTGGTCTTCGCTCATGCCTAAATTCAATAGTTCAAACAGATGCTTACTGAATCAATGCTTGAATAAAACTTAAACTGAATTAAATCAATTTAAGATCTGAATTAAACCTTTAAAGGAGAGAATGATATTTACTAAAAATAGCCTAAGCAATATTTAGGTCTTTTTAAACGTCAATATTTAAATATCGTTCGCATATAAAGCTCTTCATTTAAAGTAATTCTTTTATATAGTCATTGAACGAAATTTTATCAAAAATCATCGATAAAATTAAAATCATAAAAATTTGCAATTTAAGATGTGATCTTTCGCCGTAATGATTGTGTATAGAACAGCATACGCATAGAATTATCATTGAATTAATGATCATAGCGGTATCATTCATGTTGAAAGATTTTATTGAAGAGCAGAAATTGGTGTGTGAAGAATTTGATTCTGCATATATTAAAGTCAATGAAGATGATGTAGTGGCTATTGCAAAGCAGACGTTGGATCAAGAGCCTATAGTCGGTTTACGTAAAAAGCCTGAAACTGACGAGAAAATTTGTTGGTTTATTTATGGTGGTGAATTACAAGAGGGTGAAGACTTTTTTGAAACTGTCACAGTCAAAGAGCTGGAAGACATTTTGCCAGAGGCGATTCCATATTTATCACTTGAAACAGGTTTCCGTTTTATGATCGACCGTGATGATTATGAAGATGTATGGAAAGCTGAACCTGATTTATCTCAATTATAATTTTTGAATCATATATTGATGGTGACTTCTAAGCATTTTTTGCTGAGTATCTTGTTAACTCATGGTCTTGGGATTTTACCTTCGATTGTTTTTGCTCAAAACTTAAATATGAATGATTATATGAATGAGTATATGGATGAGTATGAGCAAAAACTCGCGCAATACATTGCAACTGTGAATGAAACAAAGTTAATCCTAGATACAGCAGAATCAACATCCAATATTCAATCGCAAAAATATGCTTTGTGCCAGCGTATAGAAGCTTATCAAGGTATTTTAAAACTTGTTGAGCATTATCCTGAAGCTGAAAATAGTCAGCTCATGAAAATGATTGCTCAAAATTATTTAGATAAACAGTTAGCTGGATTCCAACATTCAGGCATTTCTGAAAAATCATTATGTATTCAAAGTTAAGCTCATTTGGTCTGACTTTGTCTGCTAATGATATGAAGATGGCTGAAAATGATATGTGAATTAATTTTATAATTTGATTGTTAAATATAAATGTAGTGAATTTCCCTGATTCAATACGGATTTTTATATTTTATTCATCAATTCATGCTTGATGAATTCCGAGCCCGCCGTAAGGTGGGCTTTTTAATGTGCATCATAATCAAAATTATTAAAAATATATCTAAATATATAAAAGAATGTATGTATCCAATATTTCCCCAAAATGTAGCTTATAAACAATTGGCTGGTTTAGGTACACCAGCCAAACGGCTTAAATGACGTGCAACCAAGCCGGTATTAAATTTCTCTTGAAGCACTGCATTGTTGATTTCAGCACCGACTGTTTTCATTAAAAATTTAATCAGTGGGCGTGTCGCTGGAGAATGTCCAAACTGAGCATAAAACTGGCGCACGGCTTCTAAAATTTCAAAATGCCAGGGTGTTAGCTCTAAATCTAATGATTGCGCTAAAGTTTGAGCAACTTGATGATTCCAAATCGTGTAGTCGACCAAATGACCATCTTGGTCAAGCGCAAACTCGTCTTGATTATTCACGTTTGTATTAACACTCATTTTTTAGTCATCCAGCTATGATTTGAAATATATCGTTGAAACAGAATCGTCTAAATGTTTTCATTTAAATGAACCATTTTTAGAACGTCATTTTAAACTGATACAACGCTTATATTTTAAGACTAATTCAGAAAATTCGGCATAACTGATGATTTGAATCGAATGTTGAGTCGAATTTTGAATTGAATCCAAGGTTTGCTGAGGTAACAGCTCGGCGTCATTTTCTAAAATAAAAAGAGTGTTTTTAATCTTTAGGGTAGTGCTTAGTAAATTATTGAGTTGTTCTGAACCAATATGTAAAACCGCATCACCCATGAGAATAACAGCATCATCTGGGCTATAGATTTGTGCTAATTGATTTAAAGCGTTTTCAGTATTGGCAAAGTTAGACTGAATTAAATAGAGCGTGTATGAATTCATAGGGTATTACCAATAAAGAACATGGTCAAAAGATTGAATAAGCGTACTGTTTAACTTGATAAACTCAATTTCTTGTTCAGATTCACGTACGAAAGCATGATTTTGATGTTTTGACTCAATTAGAAGTGGTGTTAAGTCATAAAACTCAAAACTATCGACCATATTTGATGCAATTTTAAATGCATGTTTTAGGCGTTCATATTGAAGTTCGGATTTGAGCAGGCTTAGAGCGCCGTCTTGCAATAAGACCTTAACATTACAGCCAAAAGTTGCTAAAACCATGGTCGCAGATAAGCTTTCATGCACTTGTAAAGTGTTGAGATTGGCTTGGGTTAATATAACGAGGACAGATTTCAAACTATTTACCTTTTAATCGCAATAGTTAAATAAAATAAAAACTTAAAATTGAATGAGGCGTTCACTAGACTGGACAGCATCTGCAAGCTCTCCCAAACCCACTAACTCAAAGCCTGCTGCTAAGTTGTGTGTTTTGATGTGATGGCGCTGTGCATTTTCTGCATCTGTGATGCCTCTTGCAAGCGCAGCGCTGACACATACAGGTAGTCGAATATTTAACTGTTGCCATTCTAAACTTAAGTTTCTTTGATCATCAGGAACCCATTGCAAATTATTTGCTACACAAACGCCATCCTGATAGAAAAAAACTCGGAAATCTTGATTTTTAGCTTTCAATGCTTGTGCAAGACCCAGTGCATGCCATGCATGAATCGAACTTGGAGCGGAGGTAATTAACAATAGAGTAGGCATTGCAATATCACTTTTAGAATCTGCAGAAACTGAATGCAGCATTCAGACTTCATAATAACGGGTAGTATACAATGATTTTAGGTGATGTTTAGAGAGTTAAACTTAATATATTTAATTTATTATAAAAATAACCATTTAAAAACAATATCTTGCATTGATAGTAAAAACTAAAAAGTATTAAAACCTATATTTTATCTGCAATAAATTCCGCGCATTTCCTTTCCTTTTACTACATTATGGATAGAATGAAAGGTAATCTACACCAGATCTGCACCAAAAATGAAGCTACCAAAACCAATACAGCGTGGGTCAAGTTGGCGTATCACTGTCACATTTGAAAACAAACGATACTCAGCCACTAGAGACACTGCAAAAGAATGTGAACACTGGGCATCAATTAAGCTTCTAGAACTTAAAACAGGAAAGACTAATCTAGAGCAAGGAATAAAGCCGTCTTATCCATTCCGTCAATTATGCGATAAATATTATCAAGAGCACGGACGACACATGAGATCCGCCAGAACAATTATGCTCAAGATAAAAAATCTTGACCGTATTGCACCAAATATTGCTGATAAGTCTATTTATGATTTTAAACCTAGCGATATTGCTGAGTGGCGTAACAATCGAAAAAAAGTAGTAAAGGTAGCCACGTTAAGAAATGAGCATGCTATTTATTCAGCTGTTTTCACTTATGCTTTGAAAGAGCTATTTTTAATTGAGTCAAATGTTTGGCATACAGTAACAATGCCAAGTAAGGAGAAATCACGAAACCAACGTATTACACCTGAACAGCAAGGATTATTACTAAAATCGCTGGATTGGGATGGTACGACGACACCTGAGAAATCTAGACATTTTGTAGCATGGGCGTTTCTATTTGCTCTTGAAACAGCAATGCGACAAGGTGAAATCTTGGCAATGCGTAGGGTGGACCTGAAAGATGGTTTTGTACATTTACCTATGACTAAAAATGGTGAATCTCGAAATGTTCCATTATCTAAAGAAGCTAAGCGATTGCTCGCATTATTACCTTTAGATAGTGATAAATTAGTTCCGATTGATAAGGATATATGTTGCGCAACTTGGGTTAGAGCTAAAAAAAGAGTTAATCTTGCACAAATCAACTTCCATGACTCCCGTCATGAATCAATCACAAGAATGGTTAAAGTTCGGAAATTGCCAGTTGAGGTATTAGCAAAAATAACAGGACATAAGACAATTGGAATATTAATTAATACTTATTACAATCCTGATGCTCAGGACCTAGTCGAAATGTTTAATGACAGTGAGAGCTAATTAGCTCTCGGTCTGCCTCTTTTATTTCTTGAGGTGAGTAAGTCATGCGCCAGGCGAGGGTTGTATAAAGCCTTCCCTTTAGTACCTTGGTTAATTGATGCAAGTCGTTCTCTAATTGTTGTCTTTGATAGGTTATATCTTTGAGCAAGATAGGTGGCCGAAACTAAATCAATCTCCACTTCCTTCATCTCTTTAACAATGCCACCACCAATATTCTGACCCAGAACAACTTGGGGTGGTGTGTCAGACTCAACTGTAATTGTGTACTTAAAAGCGCCCATCACCAACTCCCGATTTCAATCAATACTGGTCCATAAATCACCATTGCTATTTCAGCCAGTAAAAGAGTGATTTTCATCATGCTCTCCACGTCGCTTCTTTAAATTTTGCATCTATAATTAAGTGCTCAATTTCACCAACACCCACGTTATTGAATATATGTGTCATTTTTGTCCCGAACACTGTGAGTGTCCGGGTGATTGACGAATAGTTGAAACTCATGATGTCACCACCTTATTCTCAAGCTCAAAACGACGCTTCTTAACGCAATCCATTAATTTAGGTTGAATGTCAGGATGACGAGAGCGAACCTCAGGAAGTTGTTCATTTAATTCATGTTCGGTTGATGCGCTTTGAATGCGTACCATGAGTGATGGTGGTTGAGAAATTTCAACGGGATTGACAGCAGTAAGCTCAACTAGACGTTTATTAATTGCAGTCATAACTGGTTTACGTTGCTCTTCAGTCCATGATCTTGTGTAACGAATATGTGCATTAACTTCTGCAGGACTATTGGCCAAAGCAACATCATTAAGAATTTCACTCAAGTGCTCTTGGTGTTTGATCGCTTTTTCAGCTGCAATTTCTTGCCCCACAGTTTCATTTATCAAACTATCTTCAGATGTCGTGACATTTTCTTGAGAGATAATCTCAATCCCTGTCTTAGGTGTGTATTGTTCCGGATCTAGCTCTAGGCACTTATCTTCAACCAACTTCATCAAATGATGTACATGAGTATCATCTAGGTGACCGTTAGTAGCGAAAGAGTGGCGAAGTTTCAATACTGGATCTGTTGTTGTACATGCACTGATTTGCGCTGCGAACTTTTCAACAATTTTCAGAGGATCTTCTTCAATTACTTCAATTTCATCTAATGTATAGGCATGCTTAGTTTCCGCCTTGGTAGCAGTATCAACAGTAGCTTCCCAAGGAAAATCTGTAGATTCCTCGTCTGATGGCTTAACCTCAGCAATGGCCACTGAGGTATCAGTCATTTTTTTACGTGTTGTTTTCTTTGATTTAGTTGCAGGTTTTATAAACTCTTTAAAATCTACAACTTTTAAAACCAAATCATTATCAATACCCAATAAACTCTGAATAGCTTTTGCTTGTTTTTGAGCACTTTCAAAGTCTCGTTGAACTGAACCATTTTTTACAGCAAATACAAGATCTTCATATTCAGGAATAAATTGACCTTTAATAATACTGCCTGTATTTCCAAGCAAAAATACGTCTTGACCTTCAGCAAGCTCATCAAGTGAATACGGCTTTAAAAACGTAAATCCATTGATAGTGATTTCACTAATCTTGACGCAAAATTCATACCCTGGTGTAGCAAAAATGGTAGCAGGGAATTGATTTAGGTCGTCAAACTCAATTAAGCTACCGATAGCACGACACATAATATCTTTACCAGCCATTAATGCCGCAAAAGCTTCTTGTCCGTTTAAAGTTTTCATTCTGACCATCCCTCCATGTCCATCTTTGCCTGGCATGCGTTTAAAATATTCTGTTCGTATTTACCACCCTTGAAATAATCTGCAGGATATTGAAGTTCACTGGAACTTTGAGCATTTTGAATTGCAACCAAGGCTTTTTGATAATCAGCTTCAAGCAGGGAATCTTGTTCCTGTTGTAGCTGTTGCTCTGATTGTTGGTTCGACTGCGCCTGTTGATCTATAATTTTTCGTATGCTGTTACACGTTTCTTCAAATACTTGTTGCCTTACGTCTTGCAGACTATTTAATTTCCGCTTAGCGCAGTATTTATCAACATCAATGCCAGCCTGTGTCATTAACATTTCTAATTCTAGATACTGATTTCCATTAATGGTTGAGTCTGCAGAACCTGAAGAGAGCCACTGAGCAAGCTTTATACCTGTTTGTTCCGTAATTTGTTCTGGCTGTAGGAATAGGCCAGTACGATCTTTGGTTGCAACCGCATAGTTATCGCCGTGTGTGATATCAAGAACAGTAGTAAATTCATATTCAATACCATCACGCTGTTCAGCTTTAAGACCAAGTTTTTCAACTTTTTTCTTACCGCCACCAGCATCCACCTGAACCGTATCCATTTTGCTACGCATGGTCACAATGATATTGATACTTGAGTGAAGCATTGCATCAATGAATTTACGGTGTTTAGGCGTGATTTCACTCCATGCACCCCACGTATTACCTTTGAATTTTCCTTTTCCTAAAGCATCAACCATTTCTAAACAGCCACCAACCCCTGACCACTCATGAGTGATGCTGTCTAAAATGACTGTGTTATATCCTGCCTTTTCAGCAGCCTGAATTGCAGTTATAAATTTATCCGGTGAATACGGGGGTTGAAGATTTGCGCTATCGAAATCCATGACATTTGCATATAGTTCAGCACTGCTATTTTCAGTATCAACAACAGCAACTTTTCCCCCGATACCTTTAGCAATCAAAAGCGCGCCCAAGGTCTTACCCGCACCAGTTGGGCCAGCAAGGGCAAGGCGTAATTTTGCATTTTTACGTTCGGCTTTTTTGAAGAATACAGACATTACACAACCTCCACTAATTGATGCTTTTCGATATGACCTTTGATCAGCAGGTTGATATAGCGGTGGTCGATGTGATCTGTGAAGTCTTTGTATGGATTGCCATTGGCATCGAATACGTTCACGTTATGAAGGTCTACAACTTCTACAGCGGTAAATTCTGAACTGGGTACGCCGTAGCTGTGTCGGAATGGTTCAACTTCGAATGCAACTTGAACTTTAAAACCGTCAAGGTTAATGGTTGCTTGCCCTTGGGTATTTGAGCTCATGATCAAAGCTTGAAGGGCGTATTCAGAATCAGTTGATTGAGATGCAGGGTTAAGGGGGGATTGGTATGAATTAGGCTCATAGGTGAGTGCTAATACACCAATTGATACAGAAGCAGCGAAAGCTGCAACAGTAAAGGAGTTGATTGGATTTAGTTTTGTGTTCATAATTGCCTCGTTGTTTGAAAAGCCCAGTTCCCTTCCAAAGTTGCTGGGCTTTTTGCTGTTCACGAAGTAAATATCGCATTTCCGATATTATTAGTCAATAGGAACCCCGATAAAAATATAGAAAAAACGATATTTTGTTTTTGCTATGTTTTAATAGACAAAAGAAAACCCACATGAGGTGGGTTTGCATTCAAAGATTATTTATTTCGAGTGGGTAAATATTACTGTTGCAACTATTGCTGCAGCATTAACTACTAAGAGCGATACGAGTGTAATC
>JAHLFF010000016.1 GCA_018883945.1 Candidatus Acinetobacter avistercoris | reverse complement strand
GTACAAGAGTTACATAATCATGCCACCATTCAAGAAACCATGTCTCGCTTTGATCGTATGATTCATGCATTCGTGACCTTGATGATGCCTCACATCCACTTAAGTGAAAAAGAAATTTCAATGATCGCCACGGGTTTAAATGGTTATGTCACTCAAATTGCAGTACGTTGGGTAATGAGTGGCTTTAAATCTCCTCGCGAAGAGGTGGTACAAGCATGTCGTGTGATCTTTACTGCCCTACTCAATAGTTTTGTAAAAAGCTAATCCGTATCAATTAGCAACAAAACTTCGTGTTATATGATGACTTTATTTTTTATATGACATTTACATGACATAAATTGTCATATTTTTTATATTTAAATTCAACGATTTAAAATATTTATGTCACAAAACAGGGTTGAATTGACGTTCTTGCACGCTTCTGCAATGATACTGTCATAATTAATCTTTGTAATAAGCCTGTCATAAATATAAACGGTCATACCGTACACCTAAGGATATTGCGTTGTGAAAGATGACTATATTTTAATCGTCGATGACGAACTTCCAATTCGTGAAATGATCCATACATCTTTAGATATGGCAGGCTTTCAATGTCTTGAAGCTGAAGATGCAAAACAAGCACATCAAATGATTGTCGATCAACGTCCATCTCTCGTTTTACTCGATTGGATGTTACCTGGGGGCGTAAGTGGGGTAGATCTTTGTCGTCGTTTAAAACGCGATGAAAGTCTTTCAGAAATTCCTGTCATTATGTTGACTGCACGTGGCGAAGAAGACCATAAAGTTCAAGGTCTCGATGCAGGTGCAGATGACTATATGACTAAACCTTTTTCAACTCGTGAATTGGTTTCTCGTATAAAAGCGGTATTAAGACGTGCAAATGCATTAAATGGTGAGAAGACAATTGATGCAAATGGTTTAATTCTAGACCCAGTGAGTCAACGTGTTAGCTTTAATCAAAGTATTTTAGAAATGGGTCCTACAGAATACCGTTTATTGGCTTTCTTTATGACGCATCCAGAGCGAGCATACACACGTGCACAACTTCTCGACCAAGTTTGGGGAGGCAATGTATATATTGAAGATCGTACCATTGACGTTCATATTCGTCGTTTACGCAAAGTGTTAGAGCCTTATGGCGCAGATCGATATGTGCAGACAGTACGCGGCACAGGTTATCGTTTCTCAACACGTGCAGACGTCGCGTTAGGCTAGTGTAATTCAGGTTAAATCTAATTTATGTATGAACCCTACCCCGTCCCCAAACTGGCTCGTGAACATAAGAAATTTTTTTATAGCAGTTTGTGGACTTTTGCCAAACAAGATTTACGTATACTGGCATTCTTAATCATCATCGGTGCTTTAATTGGTTTAGGGATTGGATATTTTTGGGCATGCTTAGGTCTGGCATGCCTAGTTTTCTTTGCTTTTCAACTACGTTCTCTGTACTTGGTCAATGACTGGATTGCGAATCGTCCCTACGACGTCCCTCCAAATTTAAACGGCATTTGGGGCGCATTATTATTCAATGTTTATCGTTCCCAACGCCAAGAGCGCATTGTTCAATCGGAAATGGTGGGATTAATTGATCGCACTCAATCTTCGCTGGTTGCGTTGTCTGAAGCGATTATTTTAACCGATGATTTACACCAGATCGAATGGTGGAATCCTGCTGCTGAAGAGCTTTTTGGTATACAAAGCATAGATCGCGGACGTAATCTTTTAACCATTATTCGCCAGCCTGATTTTGTCGAATATTTTCATAATATCAATGCTGCGCCAGATGGCATTAAGATCAAACTTGCCACAGATGATAATAAATATGCACAAATCAAGCTCACTCGATTTGGTAATGAAAGTCGCTTATTGGTCGCACATGACATTACTCGAATGAAAAATTTAGAACAAATGCGTTCTGATTTCGTCGACAATATTTCTCATGAGTTGCGCACGCCATTGACTGTACTCAGCGGTTATATCGAAACATTTAAAGATCAAGAAGATATCAACCCGCGTTGGAAGCGTGCTTTCGATCAAATGCAATCTCAAACCAAACGTATGAATGCTTTGGTCAATGATTTACTGCTTTTATCGCGTCTTGAAAATGAAAAACAAATTGCTAAAAATCAAATTATTGAAATGCCGAATTTGATGAATCATTTATTTGATGATGCTCAAGCCTACAATATTGATTATGGTCATACTCTGAATTTAGATATCGACAGTCACTGTGATTTGATCGGTTCTGATATGGAGCTGGCCAGTGCCTTCAGTAATTTAATCACCAATGCGATTAAATATACACCTAAAGGTGGAACCATCACCATTGGTTGGCATGATGACGGTGAACGTGGCTATTTTTCCGTGGAAGATACAGGTATTGGTATTGATCCCAAACACTTACCTCGTCTAACTGAACGTTTTTATCGTGTCGATAGTGCACGAAGTCGCGCGACCGGAGGAACGGGCTTAGGGCTTGCCATTGTGAAACATGTTCTTATGCAACATGGCGCACATATTGAAATTGAATCTAAGGAAAATCAAGGTTCAACATTCATTGCCGTTTTTCCTAAAGAACGACTATATTGCATGCATTAACGGGTTCAATGCATTTTTTAGATTTCAATACATTACTTTGGTTTAGATGTAAAAAAAGCGCCGAATAGCGCTTTTTTTTACGAACATTCAAATGTTTTATAAACAGAAATATTTTTTATTCTGGTTTCATTTAAAAAATAGAAAAACTCGTTTAAATCGTTTGGCCTAAAGCTTCGCCCATCACAACCACTGAATTGGCTTTGAAAGCAGCATCCCACTGCATTTTATCTTTTTCAAATAAAATTACGGCGGTTGAACCTAAATAGAAACGACCAAGTTCAGCACCTTTCTCAAGCTCTAAGTCATGATGATTGAGCTCTAAACGCCCTGTCGGTTTAATTTTCCCAGTAGCAACAGTTTCGATACCAGCCACAATCATGGCACCGACCAACACCACTGCCATACGTCCTAAATCTGTATCAAATAAACAGACCATACGTTCATTACGAGCAAATAGACCAGGAATATTTTCAGCTGTGGTTTGATTTACAGAAAAAAGTTCACCCGGAATATATAACGTTTCAGTCAACGTACCCGCATAAGGCATATGCACACGATGATAATCTTTAGGTGATAAATAGACGGTCGCAAACTCACCATTTTTAAATGGTTCAGCCAACTGAGGATCGCCAATTAATTTTTCAACCGAGAAGCTTTGACCTTTGGCTTGAAAAATATCACCTTCATTGATTTTGCCCAATTGTGAAATTGCACCATCTGCAGGTGAAACCACACTATTTTCATTTTCATCAATTGCACGAATACCGTCTTTTAATGCACGTGTAAAAAACTCATTGAATGATTTAAATTTCAATGCATTTTGCTGTTCGGCAATCGACATATCAATGCCATATTTCGTTTTGAATGCTTGAATAACAATATTTTTTAAAAGCGGATTTTCACTGGCTGCAACTTTACCAACGACACGGCTAAGCTGTTGTTGCGGAACAACACGTTGAGCTTGAATAAAGATCTTCTTTTTTAAATTTGTCAGACTCACGAAGGTGATTCTCCAGTAATGATTGGACTGTCGAGGCGGTTGCCCCATTCGCTCCACGCACCATCATAAGCTTGGATATCCCAACCGAGTAACCGACCAATAATATAAGGAAGACCTGAACGATGATGCGATTGACAGTACACCACCACAGGCTGGTCGAATTGAAAGCCCAATTGTTCTAAACGTTGTTGAGTGCGTTCAAGGGGGTGTAATTTTAAATGATTTTGACGATTAAGTGCAGTACTCCACTCAAAATGAAGTGCCGCAGGAATATGACCGCCACGACGCGCCGCTAAACGTTGCCCTGTATACTCTTCAGCGGTTCTACAGTCCCAAATTTGGATAGATTCTTCCTGCACCAGTTGTAACAGTTTGTCATAACAGATGCGCGGTTGTTCAATATTTTCAATATTCACTGGCAATAAGTCGCTGACTTTTTCGATGTTTTCTACGTCTGAAGAAGTCGGATAGTTTGCCCCTAACCATGCATGAATACCGCCATTGAGCAAACTGGTATTATAAAAACCTAAACAATGTAAATTCCAAATTAAACGACCTGCCCACGCTCCACCCTCATCGTCGTAAACCACGACATGATGATCTGCTGAGATATTTAATAGATCGATCAATTGTTTTAGACCCTCTTCATCTGGTAATAAACCTGAGGCTTGTTCTTCCTGACGCACCAAATATTTAGGTTTAAGATGAATGGCATGCGGCACGTGCAGTTGTTCATAAACCGAGCTACGGGTCAGATCAACAATACGAATTTTTTCATTGCCTAAATGTGGTAAAAGTTGTTCCGCTTCTATGAGCAGACCAAAATCAAACGAATTTGTAGTCATAGTTTTCATATTTTATTTTGGATATTGAACTCGATCTTAGCATAAGACTTTTTCGATATTATTCTGATTTTTTGCATGCTTATTGCAAAAAATCAGATAAGGATCGGATCAGTGAATGAATAGTGAAGAACTTAAGAATTGACGTCTTCGATTTTAAAGACCTGACGTAAATACGCCAAATAGGTGTCATTATCAGTCATGGTCTTACCTGGACTATCCGAAAGTTTAGCCACAGATTGACCATTACACTCCACCAATTTCAACACAATATTTAAAGCTTTCTGCCCCATATCATTGGTTAAGTTGGTACCAATACCAAAACTGACTTGGAAACGATCTTTAAAGTATTGATGTAAATCCCATGCCTTTTCTAAATTCAGACCATCACTAAATGTGAGCATTTTGGTTTTGCTGTCAATTTTAAGTTTCTTATAATGTGCATAGGCTTTGTCACCCCACACATAGGGATCACCACTGTCATGACGCAAACCATCAAATAGCTTAGCAAAATACAAATCGAAATCACGTAAGAAAGCATCCATACCGACGACATCGGTCAAAGCAATACCCAAGTCGCCACGGTATTCTTGTACCCAAGTTTCAAGCGCAGCTTTCTGGAAATCACTTAAACGTACATCCAGTGCCTGGAAGGCTTGCAAAAATTCATGTGCCATCGTTCCAATGGGGGTAATACCCATCTGTTTGGCAATCAAAACATTACTGGTGCCACGGAAAATATGCGGTGCAGCTTTATGGAATTCTTGAATCACATGCTTTTGCCACGCAAAACTATAGCGACGGCGTGTACCAAAATCTGAGACTAAAAAAGGTGGATCATTGGGATGCTGTTCTTGTTGGTATTTTTTCAGCAGTTCAACTTTTGCAAGTAAGCGACGCTCACCTTCCATCATCACGTCATCGTTGCGAATACGACTAAAATAAAGTTCATTCACAATCGAAAGAACATAGATTTCAAACATCATTGCTTGAACCATTGGTCCTTCGACTGAAATATCTAATCGACCTTGATCATCAATACCGACTTTGATAAAACGACGTTTCAATTGGAACAACTCTAAATAATCTACAAAGTCGCTTTTTATAAAACGAAGACTACGTAAATATTGGAGCTCCTCCTCTTTAAATGTGAGCTGACATAGGGAATCAAGCTGTAGATTCAAATCATCCAGAATATCCGCGAGAGGATAAACCGTTTCATCTAAATTACGACAGCGAAAATGATAAACGCTATCTGCTTGAGGAAACTTATGTAGGATCACCTGTAGCATGGTAAATTTGTACAGGTCAGTATCTAATAAAGATTGAATGATTGGAGCCATATTGGATGTGATTTCTATGTGCCTTTGGGCATTAAAGCACATTTTTTTTGTTCACATTGGTAATTTTCTGTCCGACTACGCCTTTTAAGACCAAAGTATCTGATGACTGTATTTACTTTTGGTCTTATCTGCTTACTTCATTGTTTCAACCAGTTTTTGCAATTCTTTCTCTTGTCCAATCACTTTGGCAAATTCTGCAGTGGTTTTTTGTCCTGTTTGCTGTGCATTTGCATCGCAATCGACTTTGCGTAATTGCTTCGCTATCGACCATTCAAGTTTAAAAATCGCACCCATCAAAGCAGTATTGCCTTTATTGTCTCTCGCGCAACGGTCTGCACCATTTTTAAGTAAGGTCGTTACAACATTTTGATGACCATGATAGGTTGCCATCATTAATGGCGTAAACCCTTGATGATTTCGAGCATCAACAGGAAAGCCATGTTTTAAGAATTCGGTAATCACTTCATTGTTGCCTATTTTTGCCGCAGCAAAAAACAAGTCAACCAATTCTTTTTGTGAATTTGTCACTTTTTCAGCAGTTACGGGTTTTACTTCTTGTGCATGTAATTGAGTAATGCCTAAACTCAGTAAGATCATGATAGAAATGCTACACACTGCCATCATCAAACTTTTCAAGAATAATTTCACGTTGACCTCGCTATACAGTAAATCATGAGTGCCTGTAAAACTCCCCTAGGATTGCAGGAAAGGGTTTTGAGTTTTACAGGACTTAAAGGAGGCGATAGTCCTGCGCTCTCTATCGCCAATTTCTTAACTCATCAAGATTAGTCTTGAAGTTTTGCTGCTTTCGCTTTAACAGTTGCCAAGTTACCGTTGACTGCTTTAGTCATACGCGTACCGTAGTCTGCATCTGCTTTGTAGAAGTAAGACAACATAATGTGTTTCGTTTCTGAATCTTTTACTGCACCTAAATCTGCAGCCAAGTTCATGATTAAGTCATCTTTTTCTTTAGCAGTGTAAGAACGGTAAAGTTCACCCGCTTGCTTGAAGTTTTGCTCTTTTGTACCCATTTGCTGTACATAACCAGATACTGGTGTTGCAACTGCACGTGCTTTTTCAGTTGCTGGTTTTGGTTCCATACGGCTTGGTTCGTAGTTTACGTTCGAAGTCGTTGCACCTGTATTCATGTAACCTTCTTGGTTGTTGTTATTCACATTAACCAATGGACGGTTTACAGGAAGTTGTTGGTGATTAACACCTAAACGGTACATTTGAGTATCTGAGTAAGAGAAGATACGACCTTGAAGTAAACGATCTTCAGATGGCTCGATACCTGGAACTAAGTTACCTGGAGCAAAAGCAGCTTGCTCAGTCTCTTGGAAGAAGTTCTTCGGCATACGATTAAGTGTCATCGTACCCACTTTAACTTCCGGAACTAAATCATTCGGCCAGATTTTAGTTGGATCTAATGGATCAAAATCAAACTTACCTAGATCTTTAGGATCAAGAACCTGAATGTGTAGATCCCATTTAGGGAAGTTACCAGCGTTAATGTTGTTATACATATCGTTGGTTAAGTGGTTAAAATCTTTACCTTGTTGTTCAGCAGCTTCTTTCACGTTCAAGCCTTTAACGCCTTGTTGTGAACGGAAGTTGAACTTCACGTATTTGTATTCGCCTTTGTCGTTATACAATTTATACGCGTGAACACCAAAACCATCCTGTTCGCGGTAGCTTGTTGGAACACCTTGCTTACCATAAACATAAGTCAACATGTTGGTTGCCCATGGTTGACTTTGTAAGAAGTCAAATACACGGTTCGCATCTTGAACATTGTTGATTGGGCTTGGTTTCATCGCATGGATGAAATCTGGGAATTTGATCGCATCACGGATAAAGAATACTGGGGTTTGGTTACCCACTAGATCCCAGTTACCTTCTTTGGTGTAGAATTTAATGGCAAAACCATGCGGGTCACGTAAAGTTTCTGGCGAACCTTTAGGGTGGATTACCGTAGAGAAACGTAAGAAAAGAGGAGTCTTTGTCCCTGCTTTAAACATTGAAGCAAGGGTAATGTCAGACAAATCTTTAGTCACAACAAATTCACCATAAACGCCTGTACCACGTGGATGTACTACACGCTCAGGAATACGTTCACGACCGAAACGTTGTAACTTTTGTACCAACTGTACGTCATGTAATAAAACAGCGCCGTTAGGGCCAGCTGTGATTGAATTCTGGTTGTCGCCTACAGGAGCACCATTGTCTTTAGTCAATGGAGCTGCGTGGCTCATTGCGGTTGCTGCTGCAACCATTACAACTAATAAAGAACGCTTAAACATCGTCTTCTCTCTCAAAATTAAGTACCTTTCCTGCCTAAAGCACTCTACGGAAAG
>JAHLFF010000124.1 GCA_018883945.1 Candidatus Acinetobacter avistercoris | reverse complement strand
CTCATAAGGCTTAAGTTTTACCCCCCTATCATTGATAACCTCAAAAACCATAGGAACATCTGTCTGCTCCACTGAAAGGTTAATTAGCACCAATCGTCTTAAAAAGTAGAATACAAATGTTTCCAACTTGTGGTTATTATCGCCGATATGTGTATCAAACCATTCAGATATAACTTTGTAGTTTTTTACCATATTGAGCGCAGTAAGACCCGAATCCGTTGGTGCTTTATCTGGATCACCTGAGTAAAGTACATCTAGAGTTCCTAAATGCCCTTTATGGTTCATCCAAAAGGTATTCTCAAATCCAACTTGTCCGCAAATTTTTGCATCGACCCATTTACTTAATTTACTTTTATTTTCTAACAATCTACGGTACATATTAATAATAATTAGAGTGATGGTCGTAAGTCTTTGTTGACCATCCACAACATACACTTCACCATCGATAGTATTAGTCACATAGGTATTAAGGTAATACCAAGGATATTTAGTATCTATCACCTTTGGTTCAGGTGGTAAATCTGAGTTAAGCAAATAAGCTTCGTTAAATTTATAAAACACATCATCCAACAGCCTATTTACTGGCTCAGCACCCCATTTATAATCTCTTTGATAAAAATCGATGTTGTACTGCCTATTTGAAAATAAAGTGTCAATGTTTTGTTTATCTGGAGAAACATCCATTAATTAAATACCCTCAAAAAATAAAAAGGCAGATAAGTATCTGCCATATAAAAGTTAAATATCCAACTTTGGCAATGCCTTCACAATCTTCATCGTTTCAAGGCTAACCGTGACTACACGCAAGAACAGCTCAAGCGGGTACGAAGCGTTATTCATGGTTTCAATTGCCCAATCGTTCGCATCGTTCACGATACCGCTCTCTTTGTGCGTAGAAACGCCCTGACGCTCCATGACCCACTCAAGTGCAGGCTTACCATTGACCACGTACTCATACGCTTCTACAGGGATGTCCTTGACCGTAATGCGCTTGTTATAAATGACTGTACCTTTTTCACCTTTCTTGGCAAACTTCATTTTTTCAACATAGAAGTCTTCAGCGGTCAACTGGCTGTACGGCGTGCTAGCTGTATCCAAAGTCGCTTTGTATTTTTCTACTGTTTCATAGTTCAAATGCCAATGTGCAAGCTCACGACCAGCTTTAGAGAACGCCCAAAAATCCTCAGCTTTCTTCACACATGGGATACGTGGCAGTTCCTTGGTGAGGTTATCCGCATAGCGTTCGCGGTATTCTTCGCTATGGAGCAAACCATAGGTGTAGTAGAAGATATCCTCTTTGGTGATCTGCTCGCTTGGATACGCTGTTTGGAAGTGTTGTAAGCCTTCGTCACTGATACCGTCTTTGCGTTCATATTTGGTTTCGGTAACAGTTAAATCAGGTGTGCTATCGAATAAGTCACCCGAACTTACTTTTTTATCTTGGATTACTTCTTCGTATAGATAGAGAGGGAAGCATTGACCTTTTTCAATATTGTCGTAGCTTGGGACTGAATCTAATATTAAAGAAGAAAATGACTTTGCACCAACTCCTGAAGTACAAATGATTAAATTCTTTTCGCCTGAAATTGGAAAAATTTTAGGCATTTGCAATATCATTTCATTCAAGTTCCGATCAAAATACATCCATCTTTTAACATATGGTCGATAAATTGATTGCACCAAAGCATTGTGGTTGTAGTCAATTTTCTTTTCCTTTATTACAGATGCTTTTAGTCCTCTTGACCAACTAATTTTTGTTTCATCTGAATCAAGGAAATCATTAATTTTTGCTTCTTTTATTTTCTTACCTACCCCAATAAATGCATTATTAAAGCGTTCAACTTCTCCATTGTAAAAATTAATCATCTTAATAATATTGCTACTTAAATAATCCCAATTGCTGTTATATACCCACGCATCTCGTGCAGTAACAACTCCTTGAGAATAATTGCTAAAAAATTTTGTTTGATTACTTTTTTTATCACCTATAACTATAAATTCATTGAAACTCTCATCCCTTTGATTTAACCAATCTCCATGTTCATCAGGTGTAATTTTTGTCCATCCATCAACAGCGGTAATACCATTTAGGCTTCTAAATTCAGAAATTTTATTTAACTTTTCTTCACGGCTTAGGTAGTCACCAATATCGTGAAAATAGATTTGCCCATGTTGTTCTGCTTTTGGGTTCTTTACAAGAACTGAAATTGCTATCGGTGCTCGACTACCACTACCAAATATTTTGCCACCTTCCTGACGCGACTTTTCACCTGAGGTACGCTGATTACCACGCAAATGAAAAATATATAAGTTACTAAACTCATTGACCAAACATTTACGCATGCCATCGGTAGTATTTGCATCAATAAAACTTGCATTAGTGACAAAACCAATTACTCCTTGCCTTGTTATACGGTCACTTGCCCAGCGTATTGCTTTGATATAACTATCGTAGAGGCCCTTTGATAAGGTTGCCTGAGATTCTTTTACATATGTTGATTCAATTCGAGTATCGAGATTTGGATACCGAATATTTTGGTTATTATCATTATGGCTACTTTGACCAATCGAATATGGAGGATTGCCAATAATCACCTGAATATCTAGTGATTTTTGACGTTTACGGCGTGCGCTATTATCCACAAGAACTTGATCGACCAAGTCTTCTTTTTCGTACATTTGGAAAGTATCGGTTAAGCAAATCCCTTCAAATGGCGTGTACTCATCAATGATTTGGCTGTGGTATACCGCTTCAATATTAATGGCTGCAATGTAGTAAGCGAGCAATACAAGCTCATTGGCATGAATTTCGTTTTTGTACTTATAGACCAACTTATCCGACGGAATTAAATCACTTTGCAGTAAGCGAGAAATGAACGTCCCTGTACCTGTAAATGGGTCAAGCACATGCACGCCTTTATCCGCAAAGCTTTTACCAAACTCTTGCTTCAATACATCGTTCACACTGTGCAAGATGAAATCCACCACCTCAACAGGCGTGTAGACAATGCCAAGGCGCTCGGTCATGCGAGGGAAAGCGTTACGGAAGAACTTGTCGTATAGCTCTACAATGATCTTCTGCTTACCTTCAGCAGTATCAATGCCTGATGCTCGCATTTTTACACTGTCATAGAAGCGTTGCAGTGCTTCGGTTTCACTATCGAGTTGATGTTGATTTAAAACATCCAATACCTTTTGCATGGCTTTTGCCATTGGGTTTTTAGCGGCAAAGCTATACTCATCAAACAAGGCATCAAAGACAGGTTTTGTTATTAGATGCTGTGCCAACATCTCAATAATTTCAGCATCAGATACGGCATTGTTTAAATCATCACGAATCTCATGCGCAAACTCCTCAAATACCGCACGTTCATGGTCACATTCAGGACGCTCTAGAATGTCCGTAATGAGCTTAATATGCGTTTGTGCAATCTTGGAAATGTCATTTGCCCAATCTTCCCAGTGATGACGATTACCGACCTTCTGCACCACTTTAGCAACAATCGCACGCTCAATTTCTCCAGACTCAAAACTAAACGCTTGTTGAGTATCTTCAGCTTCTTCTTTTGGTTTTTGAGGCGTACCAATCGTTGTACCGCCTTTACCTGCACCTTTCTTCTTGGCTTTAGCTGTCACTTTATCGCTAATGGCAATGACTTCCATTTTATTGCGATCAATGCCTGTTAAGTCCATCTTGTTGATCATTGCATCGAAACGGTCATCGTGCGAACGGAGGGCGTTCAGCACTTGCCAAACGACTTTATAGGTCAGGTTGTCATCAAGCGCTTTATTCGCATCTACATTTGGTGGAATCACCACAGGCAAAATAACATAACCACGCTTCTTACCCTCTGCTAGACGCATTACACGACCAACAGACTGCACCACATCGACTTGTGAGTTACGTGGAGTTAGGAAGAGAACTGCATCAAGTGCAGGCACGTCCACACCTTCAGATAGGCAACGTACATTACTAAGCACACGACAAAGCGGACGCTCTTTACCATCTTCATCACAAATCGGTTCAGGTGTTTCCTTCAACCAATTTAATTTTTGTTCTTTCTTACCTGCACCCATACCACCATCAACATGCTGTGCTTCACAAATTAAATGGTGCGATATTTCATTCCCTTCTTTAATTTCAGCTTTTTGATAAGCCTCTACAACGGTTTGAAAGATATTTGCAATACGAGTTGAACTGACTTGATGCTTACGTGCTTTCGCTGTTTGGTCGATCACCTGACAAAATGCTAAAGCACGCTGCATTGGATTTGTGTCTTCTTCAACATCGGCATGGATGCCCTGCTTCGATAACGCCTTCCAACAGCCGACAATACGTGCTGCATCATCGACCATGATTTCACTGTTTTCGGTGATGGTATTACCAATCTTTTTAATGATGGTGTCCGAATCCACCGTGAGTACAATCACTTTATAATCGACTAACAGACCACGTTTAACCGCTTCCGAGAAATTAATGGTGTAAAGCGTCTCACCAAACAGTTTCTCATTGTCCATTGAATACAAGGTGAAATCGGTTGCCTTATCCTTCACATCATCGGAGAAAATACGTGGCGTTGCGGTCATATACAGGCGTTTCTTACCGAGAATAAACCCGCCATCGTGGATTTTGACAAAGTTCGAATCATCTTCGCTGTCATGTGTTGAACCTGTCGTACGGTGAGCTTCATCACAAATAATGAGGTCAAACTCGTGCATCTGATGCTCATTTTGCGCATCACTAACGGTATTAATTGAGTGGTAGGTAGAGAACACCACTGTCATGTGTTCGTCGTCGTGATGCTTCTCTACGTTCTCAGCGAGCCTTTTCGCATCCGTTGTTGCAGGATACTGAAGTTCATGGTCAAGCGTTGTAACTGCATCAATCACCGTGGCATTTTTCTTCTTACCAACTTCGGTATCTGAACACACCGCATAGCTATGCAATGGTGTTGTAGACTCTTGGGTCCATTCAGTCAGTGTTTGGGAAAGTAACGACAAACTAGGCACAAGGAATAATACACGCTTGCCTTTACCCGCACATGCCTCGGCAATCTTTAAACTCGTAAAGGTTTTGCCTGTACCGCAGGCCATGATGAGCTTGCCACGTTCTAACTTTTGCTCGTATAAACCAACTTTAACTTGAGTTAATGCCGCACTTTGATGTTCACGGAGTTCTTTCTTCTTCTTAAAAACTACTTCTTTCTTTTCAGCGAAAAGTGACCAATCAATTGCGCTTTGCTCTAAGGTATCAAGATCGATCTTAGTAACAGGTGGGTCTTGGTTTTCAAGTGTTGCCAAGGCGTTATCAGACCACTCATGCGTTGTACTGACGATGATACGGCGTTTAAAATAGGTTTTTGATGCAGCGGAAAGGAAACTATCAATCTCAGCCTTGGTGACTTTACGCTCTGCATCATAAAGTTTGCATTGAATCGCATGAAATTCGCCGTCTTTGGTCGTTGCAACCAAATCAATACCAGTATCCTTACCCGACAGCTCTTGTTCTCTAGCCCACTCGGTGTAAGTTTGAACTTTGCTAAACAAGTCCGCATAGTAAGGCTCGTTTTCAAAATATTTGATGCAAAGTAACTCAAAGTAGGTGCCTTTTTCTCGTTCTGTTTTTGCTGTTGTTCTATATGTGTTGATTAAATCAAAGAAAGACGACATATTACAGTCCAAAGTATACCTAAGTTTGACCGCTATAGTAGGAGATAACAAAGAAAAACTAAAGATTATAAATCACAGAATCTTATCCCAAATATACCTTTATAATCATTATCAGTTTGAACTACTTAAATCTGCCTATCAAAACTATTGACGACACATAGTTCGCGTCATAATTTATTTAGACCTTTTTGATTAACTCGTATTACGTTTAGAACAAAAGTTTTCTGAAAGTGAGTTTTGGGCTCCGACTCTAACAGAAAGAACGCACAAGGAAATTCCTCCATTTTTTATTATCTATAATTTATCAAGTCCTTAGTTGTGATGAACATAACTCTAATTATTCAAGGTTTGAACTAAGAGTGCTTTTTTGCCGTAAACTAATAAAAAGTTAATAAAATTTGTATAGGGTTTATGACATTAAAATGAAGTATAAGAACTCTGCTGACAGCTCCCAATTGATGACTGTAATACACACGTCCTTTCCACTTTTTTCTAGGACTTCACTACTTTACAGCGACCAAACTAATGTTAAGCAACCTCTGAAATCGTGTTAAGTTAAGGTTAAGTAAATGTTAAGTGGTAAGCCTTAAAAAATCCTAATTTTTTATTTTATTTCAATCACTAATAGAACTTTTTAATCAAAATTCAATGTGGGTAAAAAACATACAAACAAAACACCATTCCGAAATACAACTTATTCATGAACTATCGCCTTTTTTGGCCCTCATGATCGGTTTGCACAGTTAAAATTCTGCATAGAGGTAGCGGTACAAAATCGAAAGGGCTTTTTAATGTTGATTGTAGGCTTTTTGATATTGGTGAGAGTTACCTGAACTGATCATAGGTAATTTGAGCAGTGGGCGATTTTATTGGATGTTTATTGTTTTATATTCGTCATTCGCTTTGCTCACTCTCTCGTTTCTCTGCCAGCGTTTAACAATAGATGATACCTTGTAAATACTGTTATTAGACGCACTTAATTGTTTAGAATCGCCCTAAACCTTATTCAATCAGGCATAGGGCTGAATTAGCCTTAAAAAAACACCCCGAAATTTGCGAATTAAAACTTTCGTTTGAGATTTTTCACGACGGAGCTTTTAACCTCATTTAACCATGTGTAAGCACCGATTGAATCAGGTAAGTTACGCTTGTGTCGGCTCATACTCAGCATCTTTTCCTGTTCTTGTCCAAACGGTCTTACTTGAGTGAAATATGTATCTTTTTCAATTGAATTAGCTCGTTTACTAAGTTTATTAAATTGCATTTTCTTAAATCCATGACCTATGATCTGAGGTAAGTTGCTTAGGAAGGGACTAATATTGCCTTTGATAAATACTGACTTTTTTAAAGTCACTTCAATGCGTGCTCTATGTTTCTTAAAAGGTAAAGGCTGACCGCCTTTATCTGTTCGTTTGAAGTACACTCTTACGCAAAATTCATCACTCCGATGATCACCCATGCCGATATTGTAGCCACTTTTAATAAACTCACATAAGGCATGTGGTGATGTTGGTATATCTCGCTGTGTCCATTTTGCTTTGTAGACTCTTAACAGCTTAGTATTTATAGGATATTGCATTGATTTATGCAAATTGACGACTATTGCGGTGCTATCACTTCCGTAGAAATCGAGTGACAATTCAATAGCCTCAATTGTCATAGCTTCACGCTTTGCGCCATACTTTTCATAAAGTAAATCCGTAATTAATTTAAAGTCTTTTTTGTTACTAATGTCGTGTAATCGAATTGTGAATGATGTGCCCTCTTGGGTGATGTGGTTTTCATCAATGGTAATGTAGTGACGAATACCTGTACGCTTCGTGATGAACTCCTTAATACGACTTCTAGCGTTTAATTCGTCGTTAAATTTGTAAATTATCGGGTCTACTGTGAAGCGTAAATCAAGCCAATCAATTAAGGCTTGGATAGTTTTAACCTTTGCGAAAGGGGCGACATTGATCGGGTGATAAACTTCAGCATTTTTCACATTATCAGTCAAAGACTTCTGTAATTCCTCTAACAGGTAATGAACTTCCATTATTGACGTTCTAACTGTGACTGTTGTCGGTTTACTTGCTCTAGTTTTTGCTTTGCACTTGGTTCGTGCCTTTGGTTTTTGCATTACCGTAACTGGTAAAATGTCATCATCATCGCTAATTTCAATTTTTTTTGATATAGCTTCTCTCTCAGTTTCGCCATCATCTTTGCAAACCCCAATAACAAAACTTGCTAAGTTTACGTCAAGTTCTTCTAGCAAATCTTGCTTACTTGGGCTTAAATATTGTGCTATTTTCATGTGCTGCCTAATTTTTTTCGAATAGCAAAGTGTTATATTGATGCGTAGTCCATTGATAATATGTCAGCTTTGCCTGCTCTGTGTAAATGTGGAACAGGAGGTGTTTTAGCACCTCCTTATTTTTGAGAACTTCGCTCACCTATAAAGCAAGATCCCATTGCCGATTTAACTCTCGGTTTACATCTACCGATGAAACTATTTCACCTGTTGAAATTTCAAGATAATCGATGATCATTGCCACTGTGTCCTCGATACCTTCAGAGCTGTAAAGATCTAAGCCTTCGGAGTGTTCAATAGCATCTGCTATTACTGATTTAATTAGCTCAGACATTACTTCCTTCGCTTTGGCTGTTGAGTTATCTTTCATGATTACATCTACCATTTATGACATTCCTTGTATTTTTGAGGTTGTGGCATGGGTTGCCTGAGAGTAATTACTGACACCGTTATGAGGTGTTTTCACAACGCGTATAAACTCAAAAAGTGCCGCCTGAGTGTATGCAAGTTGTCCATTTACAGCGTGAGCTGTGATTTTGTATCCATGCTGTTGATTCGAATATCGGATATTTTTTCGCAAGTATCCATACCAAGAACTAGCATCTCCTTTCAGATGCCTACTGAGTAATTCTGCCGCATGCCATCGATTCAGATACTTCATTTCGTATTCCTTCAAATGTAAAAATGCCTAATCTTTAGACAGACTATGTTTAAGTTTGGAAAATTAGATGCTTTTGAAGTTTGGAAAGTTAGATGCTTTTGAAGTTTGGAAAATTAGATGCTTTTGAAGTTTGGTGCTTTGGTGCTTTGGTGCTTTGGTGCTTTGGTGCTTTGGTGCTTCAGCTAAGTTGAATCGACATACCCAAGGTTTACAAATCAGATTGATTGATTTTTTTCTGATTTTCATACCAATCTAGGATTGATAAGTAATCGAAAAACACTTTAGATTGTCTTGAGTTGGGGTTGCTTTTAAACCCGCGCGGAAAGGAAGGATCACTGATAATCAGTTTCCGCAGTCCTTCACGCGAGATGTCCAATAAATCACAAGTATGATTCATTGAAAGTCTTAATTTCTGAAAATAATGAGGTTGCATAACAACTATCCTAAATTTGTTTGAATTGCACACTCATTATAGTGAGATACAGGCAACTTCTGACAGCAAAGTTGAACAACGGATCACTTATTAGACTTTTAAATTTTTATTTTAACCCACCCTTAGCATAGATATTTGAAATTTAACAAGTTTTTCATATTTTAAACTTTGAACTCCATTAAGTACATCATTGAGCAAATTTTCTCGAAATTTCTGCGGTGAAATATACTGGCCGCGATTAATCTCTAGATAATCACTCCACCATTCCATCAAAATTTTTCGCTCTTCCATATAGTCGACATGATGAGTATAAGCCCATTCGACATCATCATTCCCCTTATGGCTCATCTGCCTTTCGATAGCATCACGATCAAACAACCCACTTAAACCTAACGCACCGCGTGCCATACCTCGAAAGCCATGTAAGCAAACATCAATTTCAGTATCGTACTTCATACGTTGCAAAGTTTTATTAATTGTATTTTCACTGATGAACTTATTTATGTCATGATCGGCAGGAAAGACATGATTGCTCATACCACTGTAAAGTCGAATTTCTTTAAGAAGCTCTTTCACTTGACGTGACAATGGAACAATATGCTCTTTTCGCATCTTGGCACCACGATGCGAATTCTTACACCCATGAACAGGTGTTCGAGTTCCGGGAATTATCCACAAACTTCTTTCAAGATCAAACTCTGACCAACGTGCAAACATCATCTCGCTTGAACGTGCAAAGGTATGCAATGCAAATTCAGCATATAGTTTAGTTAAAGGATTACCCGTATCGTTTTTTAATCTTGCGAAGAACTCAGGCAAACGCCCAAGTGGCAGTTTAGGATAATGTCTTTCTTCTTTCTTTTTAACGAAAGCACTTTTCAAATGCAAAGCTGGGCTTTCATTGATGTAACCCTTGCTGACCGCATATGCAAATACGGCGCTAATTCTCCGCCTTACTTTATCATAGACCTCACCAAAGCCTTGTTTTTCGACATGTTCGAGAACTTTGCTTAAATCCCGTGGCTTAAAAGAATCAATTAGCCTTTCTCCAACAATAGGAAAAACATACATTTCGAAATTACGTAAGGACTTTGCAATAGTAGATTCTTGATACCCCGTAGACTTTTGGTATGCCACATGCCACTCTCGAGTGATGCTTTCAAAATCAGCTCGATCATTAAGTGCTTCTTCTTGACGCTTAATCTCATCAATAGGGTCAAGACCATTTTCAAGTTGAGATAAAAATAATCTTCTTTTTTCTCGAGCGTCATCAAGAGAAAAAATCACTCCCTTTACTCCCGCTTTAGAATAATTACCAATTGTAATAACTCCGTCTGTAGGTCTCCCTTTTGCGTTGAGATATTGTTTGCGTCCGTAAATAAATTGCCAACTCCTAGTTCCAGTCGGTCGAACAATCAAATAAAGCCCATTGCCATCTGACAGTTTATTAGACACAAATTTCCCTTGTGCATTAATCCTCGGCTTTGCCGCAGCGCACTTGGTATCAGTTAGGGGTTTAACGAGTTTTGCCATGATATAGATATAAAACACTAAAGAAAGTCTATATCTTTAATCGTATCTTTAAAATGTTTGGATGTGTAGAGGTATGAATTGGCATACAGATACAACAAAGCCCTGAATTAACAGGGCTTTCGAAGCTTATATGCGATGAGTTTGCATATAATTATATATCTGTGGTCCCGAGGGTCGGACTCGAACCGACACATCATCTCTGATAGTGGATTTTGAATCCACCGCGTCTACCAATTTCACCACCTCGGGAAAGGTTGTGCTCCGTATATTAGCGATTTTATTTTTCTTGTCAATAATATGTTTAGACAAGTGTTTACTTTTAAATCAATAGCTTTGTTTTTGCTGTATAAATCATCAATTTCAACGCCAAAATAAAAAAAAGATTATACTAGTCACAAATTTTTTTGCTGTTTAAGCCTTATTTCATGATGCAACTTTCAGATTTTAATTTTGAACTCCCTGACCAATTGATCGCCCGCTATCCTTTAGAAAGTCGTAGTGCTTCTCGTCTTCTACACCTCAAAGCCAATGGTGAATATCAAGATCTACAT
This sequence comes from Candidatus Acinetobacter avistercoris, assembly GCA_018883945.1. GTDB lineage: Bacteria > Pseudomonadota > Gammaproteobacteria > Pseudomonadales > Moraxellaceae > Acinetobacter > Acinetobacter avistercoris. Next base: position 35,601 of record JAHLFF010000124.1, on the reverse strand, counting down.
TTCACCGATATTATCGACCTGTTTGATGAAGGTGATCTCTTGGTGCTGAATGACACCAAAGTGATGAAAGCACGACTCAAAGGCAAACGTGCCACAGGTGGAGCAATTGAAGTGCTGGTTGAACGAATGCTCGATCAGCATGTTGCACACTGTCATATTAAATCAAGTAACTCCCCTAAAGCTGGCGCTGAACTGTTTATAGGCGTCGATGAAGTTAAGGTAACGGTAACAGGCCGTCATGAAAATTTATTTGTGGTTGAGTTTTCGCAACCGATATTAGAAGTCTTAGATCAATACGGCGCACTTCCTATCCCGCCTTACTTCAATCGTGAAGCTGAAGAAATTGATACGGTTCGTTATCAGACAGTATTTAATGATCCCACCAAAATTGCCAGCGTAGCAGCGCCAACAGCCAGTTTACATTTTGATGATGCCTTACTCTTAAAGTTGCAAGAAAAAGGCATCCAACGCGCATTTGTAACTTTGCATGTGGGTGCAGGGACATTCTTACCTGTACGCACTGATGATATTGAAAATCATATTATGCATAGCGAATGGTGTGATGTGCCTGAAGCAACAGTTCAACTGATTCGTGAAACACAAGCTCGCGGCAATAAAGTGATCGCCATTGGTACAACTGCAACGCGCGCATTAGAAAGTGCAGCTCAAGCCTGTGGTGGTAAAATTGGTGCTTGGACGGGTGATACGCAAATTTTCATTTATCCTGGTTATCAGTTCTGTGTCGTGGATCGTTTAATTACCAACTTCCATTTACCTGAATCTACTTTACTGATGCTGGTTTCAGCACTGTCTAATCGCGACAACATCATGAATGCTTATCAACATGCCGTGGACAGCCAATACCGCTTCTTTAGTTATGGCGACGCCATGTTAGTCGACAAAGCTCAGCCATCAAGCTAAATAAGCTAGAACATCATCCCGCCGATCAATACAATAACGGCTTCGTCTAAAGAATTTAAATCCGTAGACTTTGCAACGTATTGTTCGGCAAATGATATTCGTCGACCAAACATGAGTTGAATAGCATGTTTGGAATGACTCACTTCAAAAAAATATAAAAATATAAACACACTAATTTTAAGCTTGGTTGCAACATTTCCCCCGCTCTTTAGGTTATTTCTAAACGCTATTTGTACGTTGAATGGTGTATTGCTTAGATAAAATTTTGATGATGTTGTAAATTTTCAAAATAGCGATGAACTCAGATTTACTTTAGCGAGTCGATAATCCACAATTACCTTCAGCACATACATAAAACAACCAAAATTGAGATATCAATGTTTGATTTAAAATTTAGCCAATCTGAGTATTTAGCAGATTTAAAAACTGCTTTATTGCATGAATTTGATGCTTTATATCTTAAGTATAATGATCAGCAAATTTATGCATTTGCTTTAGTCTTGGATACGCTATTGGTTGCTCAATATTCTACAGTTTCAACGCAACAAAGTTTATTAAATGAAGTGGAAAACAAGCATCAATATTTGGCTGAAAATGATAAGTGGAATATAGATAAATGGCAGTATCGTGCTCAAACTCAGCAAGGCTTAGCGCTATTTACCCGCAAGATGAGTGAATATTTTCAACAAACGCGTTTTAACTCTACACAAAATAATCTGAATGACCGATTTAATGACAATGCCTTAAATTTTTATATCCAAGGCTTATTGGAAGTGAAAGAGACGATTTTAAAAAAGTATCAGATCGCAGCAGAGAACATTACTTTTCTGGTTCATTTGCCAAGTAATTCTCAAATTGCATTGACCTCTTTAGTTCAGTTAAATACCCCCTCTTCCGATCTTTATGAAGCGGTTGCCAATTTAAAATCCAGCTTAGTCTCTAAAGGCAAATCGACGACTTATTTAAGTCAAATTGATAAAGAAGTATTAATTGACTTGGGCCAAGCCTTAGAAATTGAACCTTATGATGATTTACAGGTTGCACAGCAAGCCTATTTACTCACTTTGGAACCGTATTTTTTAGAAACCAGTTCTTCTATACAGCGCTTGATTAATGATATCGCAGCGATGGATGCAGGTGTATTGGTCATGACCAAGTATGAAATACAAGACCGTATTCAGCAACTTCTTGCTTAACTTAGTCTTATATACAGTCTTATATTCAGTCTTTCATTCAGGATTTATTTAATCCCTCATTCAATTCTTTATCTAATTTACTATTTAATTCTTTATTTAAGCATTCGCTCAGTCGCTTAAGCGTGATCTGTCTTAAAATTCAAAACATAGCTTATTGTAATTTTTCTAGCATATGATGCCATTATCTAGGAAAATAGAGCACTTTACCGCAATCAATCAGCGAACTGTTTTTTCGCCTCGATTTGGACATTTTATGAAGTTTGAAAAATTAGCGCAGTCGGGCCGTGCCCGTCGTGGTCGCTTAACCCTTGAACATGGTGTGGTTGAAACACCAATGTTCATGCCTGTTGGTACCTATGGTACAGTCAAAGGTATGCTCCCGCGTGATATCGAAGAGATTAAGTCTCAAGTCATTTTAGGCAACACTTTTCACTTGTATTTACGTCCAGGTTTAGATGTCATTAGAGAACATGGCGGCTTACACGGTTTTATGAAATGGAATAAGCCCATTCTGACCGATTCAGGCGGCTTCCAAGTGTTCAGCCTAGGCGCAATGCGTAAAATCAAAGAAGATGGTGTGACTTTCCGTTCTCCAATCGATGGTTCAAAAGTGTTTTTATCTCCTGAAATTTCCATGGATATTCAGCATACTTTGAATTCTGATATCGTCATGATTTTTGATGAATGTACGCCTTATCCTGCAACACATGAGGAGGCGCAAAAATCGTTACAACTGTCATTGCGTTGGGCAAAACGTTGTAAAACACAACATCATGAAGTATTGAAAAACCGTAATGCGTTGTTTGGTATTATTCAAGGTGGAATGTACGAAGATCTTCGTGAAGAATCATTGAAAGGTCTACTTGACGTTGGTTTTGATGGTTATGCGATTGGCGGACTTTCAGTCGGTGAACCGAAAGAAGAAATGATTAAGGTACTGGATTATTTGCCTGAGCAAATGCCAGCAGATAAACCACGCTACCTAATGGGTGTCGGCAAACCAGAAGATATCGTAGAAGCTGTTCGTCGTGGTGTGGATATGTTTGACTGCGTCATGCCAACGCGTAATGCACGTAATGGTCATTATTTTGTGACCGATGGTTTGGTGCGAATTCGTAATGCCCAATATCGTCATGATCAAGGACCTCTTGATCCACATTGTGATTGCTACACATGCACCAACTTCACCCGTTCGTATTTATTCCATTTAGAAAAATGCGGTGAAATGCTTGCATCTATGCTAGGCACGATCCATAACTTACGTTATTACCTACGTCTTACAGAGACCATGCGTGATGCTCTAGACAATGGTACATTTGATGCATTTGTTGCAGATTTTTATGCACGCCGTGGCTTAGAAGTCCCGCCTTGCCCACAAGATTAATTCAACAGCATTTGCGCTGAAGAAAAAGACAGGGTAAATTGCAGAACAAGTCAATTTACTGTCATGTCTTTGATATATTTTTTTTAATTTAGGAAATTGAAATGAGCCTTTTTATTTCTACAGCACATGCTGCTGGTGAAGCTGCACAACAACCGAGCATGATTGCAAACATTTTAATGATTGCTGTATTCGTTGCAATTTTTTACTTTCTAATTTGGCGCCCTCAAGCTAAACGCTCAAAAGAGCACCGTACCCTTGTTGAAAGCTTAGGTGTAGGTAGTGAAATTGTATTCGCTGGCGGTTTAATGGGTCGTATTATTAAATTAGAAGGTGATTTTGCGGTAGTTGAATTGAACCGTGGCAACGAAGTGAAAATTCAACGTGCAAGTGTTATTTCAGTGCTTCCTGAAGGTACTTTAAATAATCTTTAATCAAAATTAGTCGTGCGAAAGTACGACTTTTTCATTTTAAGAAGAAATCGAATGCGTTATCCAGCATGGAAATATTTACTGATCCTCGTTGTATTGGTGATTAGTACTTTATATGCCCTGCCAAGTTTGTATCCTGATGAACCTGCTGTTCAAATATCTGGCGCCAAAGCAGGGACTCTCATTGATGAGACAGTGATTCAAAAAGCAGAGCAAATATTAAAAGCAGATGATATTAAGTCTCACGATAATAGTTTCACTAAAAATGCAGCCTTGCTTCGTTTAAGTTCATCTGAAGAGCAGCTCAAAGCAAAAGACTCGCTTAGACAAGGTCTAGGTGATGATTATGTTGTTGCTTTAAACTTGGCGCCAACCACACCAGATTGGTTACAAAAAATTGGCGCTAAGCCAATGAAACTCGGTCTAGATTTACGTGGAGGTGTTCACTTTCTACTTGAAGTAGATATGGACAAAGCCATTGCACAGCGCATGGAAACATCCGCTTCTGATCTACGTCGAGATTTTCGAGATAATAAAATCAAGTTCAATAGCTTATCATTGAACAACGATACGATCACAGTGCAATTTGCCAACGCGCAAGACCGTTCTGCAGCAATGGATCAATTGCGTCGTGAAGGCAATAAATACACGCAACAAGCGCTTGCATCAGAATCAGGCGCAACACTTCGTCTGACTTATAACGATACGACCAAGCAAGAAATCCAATCTTATGCACTCAATCAAAACTTAACGACATTACGTAATCGTATTAATGAGTTAGGGGTTGCAGAAGCATTAGTACAAACTCAGGGTAGCAATCGTATTGTTGTAGAGTTACCTGGTGTACAGGATACAGCTGAAGCGAAACGTGTATTGGGTCGTACTGCAAACTTGGAATTCCGCTTAGTTTCTGATTTAAATGATCAATACATGGGTAATGGTCAAGCGGTTCCACCGGGTACTGAAGTCTTCGCTTTTGAATCTTTAGACAGTGGTCGTGAGTTACTTTTGAATCGCAACCGTATTTTAACGGGTGAACGTGTTCAAAATGCCTCTTCAGGCTTTAGCCAAGACAGCGGTGGTGCTGAAGTCAATATTACTTTAGACACGGCTGGCGGCAAGCTGATGTCAGATGCAACGCGTGGCGCAGTCGGCAAACGTATGGCTGTTTTGTTTATCGAAAATAAACAAAAAATTAGCTACGTTACTGATCCTGCGACTGGTACACAAACTGAAGTACGTACTCCGTTCACTGAGTCTGTCGTGATTAATGCTGCGACCATTCAAGCTGTACTGGGTTCACAATTCCGTATTACAGGTCTAGATTCACCACAAGAAGCGGCTGAACTGGCATTGATGCTTCGCGCAGGTGCACTGGCTGCGCCGATGTACTTCGTTGAAGAACGTGTCATTGGACCAAGCTTAGGTCAAGAAAACATTGATAAAGGTGTTTTGTCGACTCAACTTGGCTTCTTATTGGTCGCGATTTGGATGGTGGTGTTCTATCGCCTCTTTGGTTTGATTGCAAACGCTGCATTGGTGATTAACCTTGCCATGATTCTAACGGTCATGTCTTGGATTGGTTCATCACTTACGCTTCCAGGTATTGCCGGAATCGTCATCAGTATTGGTATGGCAGTCGATGCCAACGTTCTGATTTGTGAGCGAATACGAGAAGAAATGAAATGGGGTGCCTCGCCCAAACAAGCCATCGTGGCGGGTTATGACCGAGCTTACAACACTATTTTTGACTCGAATTTAACCACATTCTTGGTTGCATTTATTCTGTTCGCAATTGGTTCTGGTCCTGTAAAAGGCTTCGCTGTAACCTTAATGATTGGTGTTGTGTGCTCTATGTTCACTGCCATTACGGTAACGCGCGGTATTGTACAGGTCATCTATGGCAAACGTCGCAACTTGAAAAAGTTGAGCATATAAGGAGATCGAAGATGACTGATATGACTCAACCAGATGAAAAAAAATACGGCCGTGAAGACAACGAACGTGTCATAAACTTTATGAAGATCGCTAAACCAGCGGCGATCTTCTCTATTATTTTAACCATTGTCAGTGTGTTCTTTATCGCAAATAAAGGTTTAAATCTTGGTTTAGATTTTACCGGTGGTATTTCGGCAGAACTGAATTATCAACAACCGGTAAATGCCTCTGATGTAGTGAAAACACTCGATCAAGCTGGCTTCAAAGATGCTGTTGTACAAACGCTCGGTAGCACGAAAGACCTCTTGGTGCGTATGCCTGAACAAGATGTTGCTGTTGAAGATCTAAGCAATGCGATTACTAAGGCCGCTCAACTACCCAATAACGCAGCTGAAGTCTCAAAAGTTGATGCTGTGGGTGGCCAAGTTGGTAATGAACTCTATCTTAAGTCTGCGGGTGCTGTTGCATTAGCACTTTTGATGATGTTGATTTACGTCACCATTCGCTTTGAGTTCAAATTGGCTATTGGTGCTGTACTGTCTTTATTCCACGATATTGTGGTGACTTTGGGTATTTTTGCATTAATGCAATGGCCTTTTGACTTAACAGTATTGGCTGCCCTGCTTTCTATTATTGGCTTCTCGCTCAATGATAATATCGTGGTTTCGGATCGTATCCGTGAAAACTTCCGTAAGATTCGTGGCGCTACGCCTGTTGAAGTCATTAACATTGCTTTAACCGAAACCTTACGTCGTACCATTCATACCTCTATGACCCTCATGCTTGTGGTACTCGCGATGATGTTTGTCGGTGGTGATGGTCTAAAATGGTTCTCAATCGCGATGTTCATCGGTATCTTTGTGGGTACTTATTCTTCAATTTATATTGGTACTGCTTACGCACTTTGGCGTGGTCTAAACCGTCAAGACTTTATTGTGCAAGTAAAACCAGAGTTTGAAGAAGAAGAGGTCGTTTCTAACGATCTTCCTCGATAACGTTTGAATCTTTCATTAAAAAAGGCCCATCATAAGATGGGCTTTTTTGTATGATCTTTAATTATTTTTTAAATTTTAAATTCATCTCAATCTAATCAGCTATTATAGGATTCTTCACCAACCATTGCTTTTTTAATGTTCAATCATTTCAATCTGCGTCTTGGCCTGATCTGGTGAAAATTGATCTACTCGCCATGCGACAGTAAGAATACACCCTTGAATACAATAATTATAATATAAAAAACACCCCAATGAATCATGTTCAAAACATCCTGAACGATGCATGGGATGTAAATTGGTATTGATTTCATTCATCGACATTCGAATCCCTAAACCACTAGCTTTCAATATCGCCTCTTTGGTGGTCCAGACTCTAAACCAGTAGTTTGGATCGCACTCCAAATCTATCCAAATTTCATATTCTGTTGGATGAAAAGCATGTTTCGCCAAGGCGTCAAAGCGGACTTTACGTTTTAGCTCTTCAATATCCACCCCCAAGTCTGAAATACTATTTGATGTCGCCAAGACATAAAAATGCTGACTATGACTGTGGTTTAAAAATAAATTATTAGAATCTTTTAAGTGATATGTATTTAAATTATCTATTTCAAAGCTATCAGTTTTTAAACTTCCTGTTTTTAAACTGTCTATTATCGAAATTTCAGTTTTTAAAAAAGGCTTCCCATATTCCGTTTTGGCAAAATCATCATTAGTGATAGTTTCATTCAGCTGTTGACTGAGTAATTGATTACGATAGTTATATATTGCATTTTTACGAGCTAAAATCTGTACCTTGCGCTCTAATTTCTGATCATCTTGGTAAAAATGAGCGATAGCAGCGAGATCAATCCTTATCTGATGCTTCATATAGATCCATTGATTTGAGCGTCTTTCCATATATTAAAATAAAAAAACCCAAAGATCACTTTGGGTTTTTAATTTTGCACATTCAAGCCAGATAAACTTAGCGTTTAAATTTCTTTTCTGCTTTTTTAAATTTCTGTACATAACGACGCTTACGCGCTGCAATACGCTCATCCATAACCGTCTTACGACCTTCAAATGGATTTTCAGAGGTTTTAAATTCGATACGAACAGGTGTTCCTTCAAGCTTATACACTTTACGGAATACATTTTCTAAGTAACGACGATAGTCCGCAGGCGTTTTATCAACTTTATTACCATGTACCACAATCGTCGGTGGATTTTGTCCACCCATATGCGCATAACGCATTTTAATACGACGACCACTGATCATTGGTGGTTGATGTGCTTCAGTTGCATCATTCAAAATCTGTGTGATTTTCGCTGGAGATACTTTTAAATGCGAAGAATCAAATGCACGGTGAATCGATGGATACATCTCACCCACACCCGTACCATGCAAAGCAGAAATCAAATGTACTTTCGCCCAAGGAATAAAGTCAAAACGTCGATCGATATCTAATTTACATTGTTTACGATCATAATCGCTCATGTTATCCCATTTATTAATGGCAATAACCATGGCACGACCTGCTTCAAGCGCGTAACCAATCAAATGTAGGTCTTGCTCAACCACGCCTTCACGCGCATCTAGAACAACGACAATGACGTGTGCATCTTTAATCGCTTGTAAAGTTTTAACGATTGAGAACTTCTCAATCATTTCATCGACTTTACCTTTACGACGTACACCAGCGGTGTCAATTAACGTGTATTTACGACCATCACGTTCAAACGGAATATAAATTGAATCACGTGTCGTCCCTGGTTCATCAAATGCAACAACACGGTCTTCACCCAATAAGCGATTCACAAGTGTTGATTTACCCACGTTCGGACGACCAATGATCGCTAAACGTAGACCTGTTGCTTTGTCATGCTCATCAGCATCGCCATCTTCTGGAATGTCGATCAGCACATCTTCAAGCATTTGAGACACGCCACGACCATGACTCGCAGCAACTTGCATGGGTTCACCCATACCAAGTTTGAAAAACTCAACCAAAGCAGCTTCAGCGTGTACACCGTCTACTTTGTTGGCAACCAAATACACTTTTTTACCCAGTGTACGAAGTTCACGTGCAACATGCTCATCTGATGCTAATAGGCCTGCACGAGCATCCACTACAAATATAATAATATCTGCTTCATTAATGGCAGTTTTTGATTGCTCTGCCATATATGAATCGATACCGCCTTCATTTTCGCCAATACCCCCAGTATCAACAACGATGAAAGACTTATTTTGAAATACAGCATCACCATATTTACGGTCGCGCGTCAGACCGGCAAAGTCAGCAACTAGCGCATCACGACTCTTTGTAATTTGGTTAAATAGCGTTGATTTTCCGACGTTCGGACGACCAATGAGCGCAATTACGGGTTTCATAGATTAACCTTTATTCAAGATCAGCCAACTCAAGTGGCCAGAACATCAGAAACTGTGGAAGAAATATAGGTAAAACACCTGAATAAAAAGCTCGGGGTCCGAAAATATCAAAGACCCCGAGGCTAAATCATAAAATTTGATAACTAGTCTAACATAAGCAGAAGAAAAATTAACGATTCTGCCAAATGCTTAATGCGCCAGTTCGTGTCGCAACATAAAGTTGATTGTCTAAAACACGCAGTGAACGTACTTCACCACTCGTTTTAGAACGACCAACAATGTTTCCAGACGTCGGATCAATCATGTGCAATACACCATCAAGATCTCCAACCAGCAACTCTTGGCCAAGCATGACAGGATTACTTAAATTTCGGTTCAACAATTGATCATTTGTCCATATTTTCTGACCAGTAATCAGATCATAAGACACCAACTGACCATCAGTTTGGCTGACAAAAACTTGACGGCCTGAAACTTCTGGACGTGTAATACTACTTGTATCTTCACTCCACACCACGCGTTGTGAAGCAAGATCTGTCACAGTCACTTGGCCTTGGTAACTGGTCGTCACAACAAACTGACCTGCAACTGTCGGTTCAGCATCGATATCAATCAAACGTTGAATATCAGAACGACCATCGCTCACAGCCACACGGCGTTGCATACGAAGTGTTCCAGACAAACTGTCTATAGCATATAAATATGCATTTGAAGACGCAACGAGCACTGTATTCGGATCTAGAGTAACTGGTGACGCTTGACCACGTAAGCTAAATTGCTCACCGGGTAATTTATACGTCCATACTTGCTGACCAGACTCATCTGCAAGACCAAACGTTGTATTGTCATTGGCAACGACAACGACACGCCCAGACTGAATCAATGCAGAGCTGATTAATGAACCTGAAAGTTGAGCTGTCCATTTTTGCACACCTGAAGCTTGGTCAAGTGCAAAAATTTGGCCTTTTTTATTACCAACCACCACAATACCATCAGCGGCAGCCACACCTGAACTTAAACCAATTTTACTGATTTCATTTTGCCAAAGGCGATCTTTACCCCGATAAGCACTTACAGTGCCCTTTTTAGGGTCCAGAATAAATAAAACGCCACCATCTTTGGCCATCGTCAAACGTAATGGATCAGCAGCATCAGTCGCAGAAACTTTTTGAGAAAACACTTGAACCAAGCTTGTAGATTGCTCAAGTTTCGGTAGCGGATTAGGCTTAACTTTTTCTACTTTAATTTTATTACTTGAACAGCCAGCAATAGCTAATGACAAAATTGCTAAGGCAAACGGTATTTTATACTTTCTTTGCATTAAGACTCATCCATTTTTTGGGCCGCTACGGGACGATTTAATTGAGGCTCATCCATTTGAACTTCAACGATTGGGCGCTCAATTTCAGGATCATCCACTAATACGCCAACACTTTCGAGTTTAATTTGTAAAATTTGACGTTCTTGTTTAGATTCAATCAAATGATTCCACGCATTCTGATACGCTTTTTTCGCATTTTCAATATCATTTTTTGCTACATAAATATCGCCACGTGCTTCTTCTACTGTGGTTTTAAATGCAGGCAATGTCGCAGTTGATAAGGTCTTCAAAGCCTCATCAAATTTTTTCTGAGCCAGTTGTGAATCAGCTAAACGAATTTTTACAATTTGCTTTAAGCCTTCATCGTCGAGTTGACTATTTTCAATTTTTTTCAGTTCACGCTCAGCTCTTGCATAATCTTTTTGATCATACGCAAATTTTGCCATAACCAACTGCGTTTGCAAGGCATGTACTGAATCTGGATCTTCTTTTACGATCTTTTCTGCAGATGCAGTTAAAGCAGCAGCAAGTTTTGGATCTGCCTCTGCTGCTCTTACCTCATCCATAAACAACTGAACTTTCGCGGTGTTAATTTGATTTTCAGCCAAAGTTTTCTTTTTCCAATATTCCCAGGCAAAAAAAGCGATCAATACAATAAGTACAATTGTGACCATGGCAGAACCATATTTCTTAAACAATGACTTTGCACTATCAAGTTGCTCTTCACCACTCATTGCACTCATGTAACTGCCCTTTCCTTATATTTGGATTATTTTGAAGAAATTTTATCAATGATAAACGGAACAATATCCGCAATCGCAACTTCAGTTTGTTCCGCAGTCGCCAACTCTTTAACCAAGAAATGACCCGCTTCAAGTTCACGCTCACCTAAAATCAATGCAAACAAAGCACCTGACTGATCAGCTTTTTTCATTTGTGACTTCATCGAACCTTGTGAACCCGTTTTCAAACGGATTGCGCTATTTGCAGTATCAAGTTGATCACGGATTTGTTCGGCAGCAACCAATGCCTGACTTTGAGTCGCAGCATCTGCAAGTAGGAATACATCACATTCACGAACTGGAGTATTGTCACCCACTTGTTCAAGAAGTAAAAGTAAACGTTCCATACCCATTGCAAAACCGACCGCTGGTACTGACTGTTCAGGCTTTGCTTTTAACTGACCCACAAGTCCATCATAACGACCGCCAGCACACACTGTACCTTGTGATCCTAAATGTGTTGTGGTCCACTCAAATACAGTTTTATTGTAATAATCTAAACCACGTACCAATTTCTGGTTGATGACAAAACGGATACCCGCATCGGTCAAATACTGTTTCAACTGATTGAAATGCGCTAAAGTTTCTTCACCCATAAAGTCATGAAGTTTCGGTGCATTCTCAAGAATTCGCTGAGTACGAGCATCCTTCGAGTCCAGAATACGCAGTGGATTAGTCGTCAAACGACGCTGTGAGTCTTCATCAAGATCTGCTTGATGCGCTGCTAAAAACTCAACCAATGCAGCACGATACGCGGCACGCTCATCAGACTCGCCTAATGTATTCAACTCTAATTGAACTTTATCAGCGACACCCATACGTTTCCATAAACGCGCTGTCATTAAAATCAACTCAGCGTCCATATCTGGCGTACTAATACCAAATGTTTCTACACCAAATTGATGAAACTGGCGATAACGACCTTTCTGTGGTTTTTCATAACGGAACATTGGACCGACATACCAAACCCGCGGTGTTGAACCACGAAGTAAGTTATGCTCAAGCATCGCACGTACACAACCCGCAGTACCTTCAGGACGCAGGGTCAAAGACTCAGGTGGATTACCTTTGTCTAAGAACGTGTACATCTCTTTTTCAACAATATCGGTCGCATCACCAATTGAACGCTTAAATAGATGCGTTTGTTCAACAATCGGCAAGCGGATTTGTTGGTATCCATAAGCATCCATTAACGATGCTAAATGTTGTTCTAGACGTCTCCACGCAGATGTCTGCGTTGGGAGAATGTCATTAAAACCTTTAATTGCGACAATTGAACTCATGACTTATAGCTTACTCAAAACTTGTACGAATAATCTCTTTAGATTTAGCTTCTTCGAGCTCGACAACACGTTGACGAACCATCGTTTCGATTTCGTCAACCAGCTGGTTAGTATCGATTAAATGGCTTTTCTCACCATTTTTATAAACCAATGAACGAGGAGCTGCACCCACAATACCAATATCAGCTTCTTTGGCTTCGCCTGGACCATTCACTTTACAACCAATGACAGATACATCCATCGGTGTACGAATATCTTCTAAACGCTCTTCCAAAGCCTGCATCACTTTAATCACATTAAATTCTTGACGTGAGCAACTTGGACAAGCAATAAAGTTAATCCCATTAGAACGAAGTCCTAATGATTTTAAAATATCAAAACCAATCTTCACTTCTTCTTCAGGCTCAGCAGCCAATGAAATACGCATGGTGTCACCAATGCCATCCATCAACAAACCACCCAAAGCAATCGCCGACTTAACCGAACCTGTACGGTAAACACCCGCTTCAGTTACACCTAGATGCAATGGATTGTCAATTTGAGCCGACAATAAACGATACGCATCCATTGTCAAAAATACATTCGATGCTTTAACTGAAATTTTAAATTCGTTGAAATCCAAACGGTTTAAAATATCAATATGACGCATCGCAGATTCAAGCAATGCGGCACCCGTAGGTTCGCCATATTTCTTTTGAATGTCTTTTTCCAATGAACCAGCATTTACACCAATTCGCATTGAAATATCATTATGACGTGCAGCAGCAACAACTTCACGAATTTTCGCTTCCGAGCCAATATTACCAGGATTAATCCTTAAGCAATCTGCACCCAAATCTGCAACAGCCAATGCAATCTTATAATCGAAATGAATATCTGCCACCAAAGGAACAGTTACACGTTTACGAATTTCACCAAATGCAACCGCAGCTTCCATTGATGGAACAGAAACCCGCATGATATCTGCACCGATATCTGCACAACGTTGAATTTGCGCAACAGTTGCATCGACATCACAAGTTTCAGTATTGGTCATGCTTTGAATACTGATCGGAGCATCACCACCTACATACACCGAGCCAACACGAATTTTACGTGTTGGGCGGCGTTTAATTGGATTTACGATCATTCTATGATTCTACTCTCTGGTCCATTAACGAGATAAACGAAATTCTGCTTTACCGTTTACTGTGTATGGAGACAATGAAATACTTTCGTTATTTAGGCTCAGTGATACAGCTTGCGCATCATCCAAACGAATCTGGAACGGCGTATCACCCGTTAAACTTAACGGTGCTGACTGACGACCAGTAGCCAACACTTTACCGTTACTATCCACAATATGAACAGACGTTGGACGAGTAAATGCCAATGTCATTTGATCACCAGATGTAGGCACAACGACACTCGCATTGCCATTATCCAAAGTCAATACCTGCACTTCATTTGCTTGCGCAGTATTTGCTTCTTTTTGACTATCTTTACCCGTCCACTTTTGAATGCTTTCAATCGCTAACCAAACCAAAGCAATCACCAACAAGCCGATCAGAATGCGCTTCAACCATTTACGATTACGCTCAGTATTCGAACCTGAAAGTTTCCCCATAATTTTAATTGGAGAGTTATTCAAGGCATGATTCGGCAATAAGCCTGTATCATTTTGATAAATTTCATCAAAACGCTGAATAATCGTAGTTGCATCTACTTTAAGATATTTCGCATAAGAGCGGTAATACCCTTTAATAAAGGTTGCTTCTGGCAATCCAGTATATTCATCTTCTTCGAGTAATTCTAAGATACGTAAGGGCACATTCAAATCTTTCGCCACTTCGCTTAATTCACAATTTTGTGAAATACGAATTTGACGTAAATACTCACCTGGACGTTGAATATTTCCTAAAGCATTAGGTGCTAGGCTTGAACCACTAGGTTGCTGTGAATTAGGATTTACTTCCATACGGCCTCAGTACTGTACTGTAATTGCAAATAACGTTGAAATTCTTGACTGTTAGGGAATTGCGTTCTTAGCTTACTCACCAAGACATACATTCCCGTTTTATCATCATTGGCACGCGCAATACGTAAACCAACCCAAAGTGCTCTTGCACCTTGATTTTCTTGACCGACAATACGAACAAACTGTTCATAAAGTTGACGTGCTACAAGGAAATTCTTTTGTAGATAAAAAATTTCAGCTAACTCTATCATTGAAACGCTTGAATCACGGTTCGCTTGCAGTGCTTGTTTGAATGATTTTTCAGCATTCACCCGATCACCCTGTAACAGGTAAATACGGCCTAGGTTTTCGAGCGCTTTAAAACGTTGATCATAACCCAGCGTGCTGCCAGCAATATTAAACTGTTCAATCGCTTCATTGTAACGTTTTACTTGATATAAATATGTTCCATAATTATTACGCGCTTGTGCATTTTTAGGTTCAATCGAAATCGCACGCTTAAAATAAGCATCTGCTTTGTCTAAATTGATTTGGCTGCCTTCTTGTTGTAGTAAAACACCCATCATCATATTGCTTGTCGAATCACGATCGTCGACTTTAAGCGCTTGATCCAAAACCCGTTTTGCAGAGTCCAAATCGCCAGTGCGAATATACTCAGCAGCCATTTGGGTCCGGACTTTGACAGATTTTTCTGGATCTTTTTTAACAATAGTGCCTGAGCCTGTGCTCTGACACCCTTGTACAACCCATGCAGATAAACACAGTGCGGTCATAGCAACCATTTTTTTATACATAGGTTTTCTCAATGCCGCCCCCTTAAAATGCTCTTATAAACATTTAACCTTGTGATCGTAAAATCACATTTTTTTCTTCAACTTTCTTTTTCCACTGTTCTGCACGACGGGTACGATCTGCAACTTGCCCCACCAATTGACCACAAGCTGCATCAATATCATCACCACGTGTCTGACGAATCGTACACACAAAACCAGCATCAGACAAAGTTTTTTGAAAAGAAATAATCCGATTTCGGCTTGAACGACCATAAGGCGCGTGCGGGAATGGATTAAATGGAATCAAATTAATTTTACTTGGCAAGTTTTTGAGCAGCTTAATCATTTGCTGCGCATGTTCAGGATGATCATTCACCCCATCCAACATCACATATTCAATCGTCACATGTTTACGTGCACTTTCATTACCATCTTTGGCAATATAACGCTGACATGCTGCAATGAGTTTTTCTAATGGATATTTTTTATTAATCGGAACCAATTCATTACGCAACTCGTCATTCGGCGCGTGAAGTGAAATTGCAAGCGCAACATCAATATCTTTAATCATTTGATCAATTTTAGGCACTACACCAGATGTTGAAAGCGTAACGCGACGCTTTGACATACCATAGGCGAAATCATCCAACATAATGCGCATTGAATGAAGCACTGCATCATAGTTGAGTAACGGCTCACCCATGCCCATCATCACCACGTTGGTAACTGAACGCTCGCGATCTACGACAGGCACATCTTCCATATAGGAATAGTTAGCAACCCATAACTGACCAATGATTTCAGCTTGGTTTAAATCACGTTGGAAACCTTGCTTACCTGTCGAGCAGAATGAACAATCCAGTGCACAACCGACTTGTGAGGAAATACATAAAGTCTTACGTGAACCCGTTTTATGTTCAGCAGGAATCAGAACGGTTTCAACCAAAGAGCCTTCGCCATCACCAACACGGAACACCCACTTACGTGTACCATCTTTTGAATAATTACGGTGCACCACTTCAGGTGCAGAAATCACACACAATTGCGCTAATTTTTCACGTAATTTGCCAGACACATTGGTCATTTCGGCAAAATCAGTCACAAAGAACTGATGAATCCATTTCATCACCTGACCAGCACGGAATTTCTTTTCCCCGATCTCTTCGAAGAATTTTTCCATTTGCGGACGTGACATGCCCAATAAATTCACTTTCTGCACAGCATCAACTTGAACAGGACGAGTAGATGATGGCTGTTGTTCATCTAAATTTACGGATGAAGCGACAACTTCAGAATTCATGAGTATTACCTAGACCATGTCGTGGGATGAAAGTTTTTGCTCAATAATCGAGCAATAAAAATGATAGAGAATAAAAAACCAGATAAGGATTATATCACTTATCTGGTTCGAATACTGCGAATTAACGAGTACGTGGAGCAATCTCAGTTTGAGCGAAGAAGTAGTTAACTTCACGTTCAGCTGATGCAACAGAGTCAGAACCGTGAGCAGCGTTTTCATCGATGCTTACAGCGAAATCTGCACGGATTGTACCAGGAGCAGCTTCTTTAGGATTTGTCGCGCCCAAGATTTCACGGTGAGCAAGAATCGCGTTTTCGCCTTCAAGAACAGATACAACTACAGGACCAGAAGTCATGAATGCAACTAGGTCAGCAAAGAAACCACGTTCTTTGTGCTCAGCGTAGAAGCCTTCAGCTTCAGCTTGAGTCAAATGCTTCATTTTAGTCGCAACGATTTTAAGACCAGCTTTCTCGAAACGAGCAAAGATTTCGCCGATGTTATTTTTAGCAACTGCGTCTGGTTTTACAATAGATAAAGCGCGTTCGATAGCCATGATTGGCTCCTTAGGTCAAATTGACATGAAAATTTTGCGCATTATACCGAATAATGGGCTATTTTTAGCGTTTGATGTGTAAAAAAAAGATTTTTTTCACATTTAGAATTAACGTGCCTCGTCAATCCAAGCCATTTGAATACCTTCAAGCAAACCTTCAGTCGATTTCTCTGGATCATCACCAAACTCAGGCAATGCACACACCCATGCATGAAGATCTGTAAATCGAATCCATTGTGGGTCTACATCAGGATGTGCTTCATATAATTCGATTGCTATATCTAAAGTATCTGTCCAACGTAAAGCCATCTCTCTATCCTAATCAATAACTCATCATTTGACCGGCTATTTTATCAAAAAGACCAAGTTCGCGCATGCTCTTATTATACAATCTCAACCCACAATGAATAGAGATGTATTTGTCGGTTTTTTAAAATGCTAATCTAAGATTAACCATGATAAAACAGCAAAATGGTTATCTAAACATCTTCATCAAAAATCTATAAACAATAAACGACATATAAAAATCTATAGGTAAATACCCAGTATTGGCGCTGTTAACACAATCCCTGTGGCAACCAAAGCACCAATCAATGCACCAACGATCACATCAGTCGGATAATGCAAGCCAAGTACCATGCGTGATAAAGCAACCAGTACGGTAAAAGGCAACATCACCACCAACAATAAAGGCTGAATATAACCAAACACCACTGTCCCCATCACAGCATGTAGGGTGTGCCCAGAGGGAAAGCTAAAATGATCTAAAGGATGCTCTCCCAAGCGGATGACTTGATGGACTTGATATGGTCTAGGTCGTATTGTTTTTACTTTTAAAACCTTGTAAATCGCTGTACCCACTGATCCTGCGACGATGAGGTAGATAATTTCAAGGCTATATTGGATGCCTTGGGTGAACCAAATGATGGCCAACATGCAATACCAAAATGGACCATCACCGAGACGACTAATCATTTTAAAAAATAACGCGATACTCTGCGTATGTGAAAGATTATTGAGATAAAGACAACCTTTGAGATCAAGGTCAAGTATTCTTATTTTAGTATTCTTAAAGTTCATTTCACCTACTCCAATAGGTTTATGCCGTCAGTTCAGTCTCCTGTACGACACGATAAAATGCCTGCTCAAGCTGTTGAATACAATGATCCCATCCAACGCTTTGCACGTTTTTCATAGCCTGCCGCCCCATGGCATGCAAGATTTTAATGTCTGGAAGTTGTTGCATATTACGAATAAATTGTTGCTTATGACCCAATGGACAGAGCCATGAGGTTTCAACATCTAAGTGCAATTTAGCAGCTGCATAGTCATAGGCAACCACTGGCAATGCACTTGCCATTGCTTCTAATACCACATTGCCAAATGTTTCCACTTGGCTTGCAAACACAAAAACATCTGAACTCGCAAAAACTTCTGCAAGTTGAGCCCCTTTAAGACTTCCGGTGAATACTACACCACTCTGCTGTGCTATTTTTTCTAAACGTGCGCGATCAGGTCCATCACCCACGATAATTAATTTTTGCTTTTTGCCGATTTTATTCTGCATCGACATATAAGTTTCAATTAAAACTTGAATCTCTTTTTCTGGAGATAAGCGCCCAACATACAACATGACCGTGGTTTTTTCACAAGCTCCCCACGATCTTCTCAACATTTCAGAACGAAATTGTGGTGAAAATTTCTCGACATCTACGCCCGTTTTAATCACTTCGATAGGACATGTCACGCCAAAGTTTAATATGGCCTCAGCGGTATCCTGGCTCGGCACACAGGTGAGCTGAGTATTGTTATGAAACCATTTTAAATAACGTTGAATGGGTTTGAGTAAAAAGGCCAAATCATAAAAGCGACTAAAATCATGAAAGGCTGAATGAAACCCACTGGTCACTGGAATATTTCTTGATTTAGCCGATTGCAACACAGCCAAACCCAATGGTCCTTCGGTCACCACATGTATAAGATCTGGCATAAATGCATCAAATGCTTTTGAAACTTTAAGATACTCAGGCCAACCAAATTGCATTTGACTGTATTTTGGAATCATTTGCCCATGGACAAAACATTCTTTATTCGGTGAGAAATCCAAGCATTTTTCTTTTTGATAGGGTCTGACCAGTAAAATTTTATGTCCCATACGCTGCAAACCTTTACAGATTTGAAGCAAGGAAAGCGCCACACCATTTAATTCTGGCGACCAAGTTTCGGTGACAATGGCAATTTTTAAGCGCGGGCGTACAAGCCCTTCGACAACTCGTGCTTCTGAATGACCCATATTTTGACGTTTAAAATGAAAGCGACTGTTATCAAATAATGTCCTTCCTCTCGGTAATGCAGTGTCTATGATTCTCATCACCACAGCTCAATCTATTTCTTCTAATACTTGAGACTCTAATGGGCAATCATTTCATTATGATGATCATTTGATTAAAGTTCTGTCACAATTGCAGCACATTTAACATTTTTGAATGGGTATTCTTTTTAAAAACTAGCTTGTGAAAAACCAGTTCAAATCTTAAAACATGTGAATAAAGCTATGTTTAAATAAAAAACAGCCGTGCTTCAAACCTTCATTTTCACTCTTCAAGCACTTTATTTAATAGTCCATTTTTAACTTGAAATAGTTGTCCAGCACCAAAATCAATTTGCTGCTTTTCACCATTTAAATTTGGAAACCCGATAATTTTTTCGAGTTGTTTTGAACGTTGGAACTGTTGTGTTTTAGGGTTATACATCCAATAAATATAACGCTTATCCTCGACTTTACGGTCTTGCGACAAGTCTGAAAGAATAATGTCATAGTAGCCGTCAAAGTTTATATCCATATAACCCACACTATTTGGATATGCAGAAAAACCCGTAAGTGTTTGCGTAACAGCTTTTGTGGTTTTATTGACTACGTCTACACGAGTCAAAAGTTGTTCTTGAGCTTGGGTATCCGCTTTCACACCATAAAATTTAAAAACAAAAAGCGGTTTATTCATGACTTTAAAAGCAGGCTCAAACTGCACACGACTCACCAGATTATTTTGAATTGAAACCAGTTCAGTATTAAATATTCCAGTATTTGCATTCAGCACACCTGTTAATTGCATCGGACCATAAGCGACTGAATCCAATTCAGTCTTAAATGAGTCCAAAGCAATTTGATCACCTTTTTGAGTACCTTTAAAACTCACATTTTTATTCTCAATTTGGTCATACAGTGTTGCATGTGGCTTAGTAATCCCTGCATAGAGGTTAAGAAAATAACGACCTTCAGGTGATTTAAGCATTCGCTGCATGGACACACGGACATCCGTTAAGGGCTTTAGAACATTAGGTGATGTTGTGTTTTGAATTTCTGCATAGGCATAACAAGGGAGAGATAAAGCAGCGATACAGAATAAACTTTGGATGTTCATTATTAAACGATACTCAAAAAATAGATTTTGGTTAATTTAGCATAATGCTCTATTGCTCACTTTAAAAAAATATTCGCCACAAGCATTATAAAATTCTAGACATCTTTCATACGTCATTTTTTAACTAAAAATTTACAATTATTATTTCGTCATCCTAATCATCTAATCCTCTTACAAAGGATAAAGGCTTTTTGGTATTCCAGTTTATTTACATTTAATGATCATTTGTGATTGATCAAAGAGATTTATTGTTTTTAAGATCATTTAGATGAGTGTTTGAAAACACTAATGAATAAAACAGCCTAAAGATTAAAGGGATCATTCAAGATCTACGCGTATCATTTTTTAGACATAAAAAAATGGAAAGCATTGCTTTCCATTTTTGTCAGGCGATTAACCTTAGTTCTTTTCTTTGTCTACGATTTTGTTTGCTTGGATCCAAGGCATCATAGCACGTAATTTATTACCTGTTACTTCGATACCATGCTCAGCGTTTTGACGACGACGAGCAGTCATAGAAGGATAGTTCAACGCACCTTCATTAATGAACATTTTCGCATATTCGCCAGATTGAATACGTTTAAGTGCATTACGCATAGCTTCGCGAGACTGTTCGTTGATTACTTCAGCGCCAGTTACGTATTCGCCATATTCAGCATTGTTCGATACTGAATAGTTCATGTCCGCGATACCGCCTTCGAACATCAAATCAACGATCAATTTAAGCTCATGTAGACATTCGAAATACGCCATTTCTGGTGCATAACCAGCTTCAACCAAAGTTTCGAAGCCCATTTTAACCAATTCAACAGCACCACCACAAAGAACTGCTTGCTCACCAAAAAGGTCAGTTTCAGTTTCTTCACGGAAAGAAGTTTCGATGATACCTGTACGGCCGCCACCAACGCCAGAAGCGTAAGAAAGTGCTACGTTACGTGCATTACCAGAAGCATCTTGATGAATCGCGATTAAGTCAGGTACACCTGAACCACGTTGGTATTCAGAACGTACTGTATGACCAGGCGCTTTTGGAGCGATCATGATTACGTCTAAGTCAGCGCGTGGCACAACTTGGTTATAAAGAATTGAGAAACCGTGAGCAAATGCAAGCGTTGCACCTTGCTTGATGTTTGGCTCAATCACTTCGCTGTAAAGTTGTGATTGGAATTCGTCTGGAGTCAAGATCATCACGACGTCAGCTTGCGCTACAGCAGCAGGAACTTCAGCAACTTTAAGACCTGAATTTTCAGCTTTTTTCCAAGAAGTAGAACCTGCGCGTAAACCTACAGTTACGTCAACGCCAGAATCTTTAAGGTTAAGCGCATGTGCATGGCCTTGTGAACCATAACCAATGATCGCTACTTTCTTAGATTGGATGATAGATAAGTCAGTGTCTTTATCGTAAAAAATTTGCATTGCTGTCTCCGCTAAAATGCTTTTTTGATTCCTTAAATAACGCAGAGATCATCTTTGATTCACTGCGTTAAACTCTCTTATAAATATTTAAAAGAGATTGAATTGGTTAAAATTAGAGTGTTAAAACTTTTTCGCCACGTGCGATACCAGAAACACCTGAACGCACAACTTCTAAAATGGTGTTCTCTGCCAAAGCATCAATAAAACCATCAATTTTTTCAGTCGTTCCAGCAATCTGAATCGTATAGGTTGTAGGCGTTACATCCACAACTTGACCACGGAAAATATCTGCTGTGCGCTTAATTTCACCGCGTGCCGAGCCCAATGCTTTGACTTTGATCAGCATTAACTCACGTTCAATATGTGGACCTTCAGACAAATCAACCACTTTTACAACTTCAACAAGTTTGTTCAGTTGTTTGGTGATTTGTTCAATCTTGTGATCATCACCATATGTTGTCAGTGTCAAACGTGACATGGTTGGATCTTCAGTTGGTGCGACGTTTAAAGTCTCAATGTTGTAGTTACGTTGAGAAAACAAACCTACCAAACGAGAAAGCGCACCCGCTTCGTTCTCTACGAGAACAGAGATAATGTGTCTCATGCTGTACGCTCCCCTTTCGCTAACCACATATCTTGCATAGATTGACCTGCAATCAACATTGGATATACATGCTCTGAACGATCAACCATCACGTTAATAAATACGCATTTATCATTGATTGCCATTGCTTCAGCAAGTTTAGACTCTAGTTCATCTGCGTGATCAATTTGGATACCCACATGTCCATAAGCTTCCATTAACTTTGGAAAATCAGGCAATGAGTCTACATAAGAGCTTGAATGACGACCTTCGTAGTTCATATCCTGCCACTGTTTAACCATACCTAAAGCACGGTTATTCAAGCACAAGATTTTGACATTTAAGCCATATTGTTTACAGGTTGAAAGCTCTTGGATACACATCTGAATCGACGCTTCACCCGTGATACACACCACTTGTTGGTCTGGATAAGCCAATTTAGCAGCCATCGCATAGGGTAAGCCTACACCCATGGTGCCAAGACCACCCGAGTTAATCCATTGACGTGGACGCGTGTAAGTATAGTAGTTCGCACCAAACATTTGATGCTGACCTACGTCAGACGTAATGATCGCCTGACTGTTGGTGATTTTATCCAAGGCCTTAACGACTTGTTGTGGCTTCATCACCCCATCAACGCCTGCTTCATAGCGTAAGCCATGAACTTTGCGCCATTCATTAATCTGGCTCCACCAATCCGCAATCACTTCAGGATTTGGCTTAGAAACATTGAGTTGTTTCAATTGAACCAACATCTCTTGAAGTACAGGTTCAACTGCACCCACGATTGGAATATGCGCCATGATGGTTTTTGAAATCGTTGCTGGATCGATATCAATATGAATTACTTTGGCATTGAGACAGAATTTTGCTGGGTTATTGGTTACACGGTCATCAAAACGCGCACCGACACACAAAATAACGTCTGCATTATGCATCGTCATATTCGCTTCATATGTACCATGCATACCCAACATACCAATGAATTGCTCATCATTACCCGGAAAAGCGCCTAAACCCATGAGAGTATTGGTCACAGGATAATTTAAAAGATGTGCAAGTTCAGTGAGCAAATGAGATGCATTACCTTGAACAACACCACCACCTGTATAAATAACAGGACGTTTAGCATTTAATAATTCATCAATCGCTTTACGAATTTGTCCCGTATGACCGCGATGTGGCGGTTGATACGAACGCATTTTTACTTTTTCAGGATATTCGTAAGCATACTTATCGACTGGATTGGTAACATCTTTAGGAATATCAACAACCACAGGACCTGGACGACCTGAAGATGCAATATAGAATGCTTTTTTAATAATGGCAGGAATTTCACTTGCATGACGCACTTGGAAACTGTGTTTTACGATTGGACGTGAAACACCAATCATATCTGTTTCTTGGAATGCATCTTCACCAATTAAATGCGACGCCACTTGGCCAGACAAAATCACCATTGGGATTGAGTCCATATAAGCAGTTGCTATTGGCGTTACGGTGTTGGTTGCGCCTGGACCAGAAGTGACCAGAACCACACCTGTTTTACCTGTTACACGCGAATAAGCGTCTGCCATATGACCAGCAGCTTGCTCATGACGTACGAGGTAATGGTTAATTTTCTCTTGCTTAAAGAGCGCATCGTAAATGTGTAAAACTGCGCCGCCTGGATATCCAAAAACATGCTCAACGCCTTCGTCCGCTAATGCACGAACAAGCATTTCACCACCAGATAAAAGTTCCAACGTATTCACCCTAATCTTATATTCACATCATTTATGGGAGACATAAACTGTGATTCATTCATTAATTTGTATGCACTGTTATAGCACACATATTTCCAGTTTTTGCCGTAATAAAAATTTTTTGGGCTCACAACCGTTTAAGTTGTGATTGCATAATCAACATGTTGGGATAAACATATTTTTGCGATTGCACCTACTCAGCTTAGAATAAGTGTTATTACGAGCTATGTACTTTATTCGAAGGGTGATCGAATAAAACATATAAAACTAAAGCAGCATTTTTAGTTATTTTAAGGCCCAAAGTCAAGGTTTGTCTTGCTCTTTTTATTGTTTATTTACCAAGCGAAGGTTTTTCAAACTATAACTTTTGGTTATATTACATATAAGCAAAAAATCAATTACTTACTAAGATTCTCAAATTCAAAAGTTTTATTGATAGTCAAATCCATCTGATTAAAATAAAATCAATTTAAGTAAAGCAATTTAAAATAATTCATATCATTCAATGTGAAATAATTTTTTATCAAATGACCAGCAAACCACCCGATTACGACGTACAGGTATGACTTATGAATCAATACAATCCTTTAAAAAGTATCGCGCTCTATGTCATTTTAACCAGCACGGCTATTTTTACGGCGAATCAGACTTTTGCTAAAGAATATTATAAATGGGTCGATAGCAATGGCTCGACCCATTACACCGCCACGCCTCCACCTAAAGCAGCGAAGAAAAAAGGTAAAGTCGAAACCTATGGTTGGCAAGGTCAACCTGCAGCAACCCAAACCCCTGTAAATGTAAATCCACAACAAAGCAAAGAAAGTCATGAAAGCCAGAATCCATCTGGTCAGTCCTCGACCCAGCCAACGACACATGCAAGCACACGTGGAAATGTATCTGAAATTGATTCTCAGCAGCGCGAAGCAAATGAAGCCTTACAACGCAAGTAGTAATTACATATCACGACTAGGGATGGCTGTCACTTATGACTGTCGTGTAAGAACTTAGTTTTATGATTAATTCAAAGCGCTGTTAATAATTTATTTTTTCATCATATTCAGTTCCGCAAAATTCACTTTTCACTGCATTTTGCGCTATGCTGTGCAACAAACTTTTCACCGTAATTCACTAATACGTTTATGACTACTCATATTGACCCTGAATATCAAGCTAGTGCGATTGAACCTCAAGTCCAACAAGACTGGGAAACTCGCAAATCATTCAAAGTTGCCGACACTGTAGAAGGTCCACGTCGTTATATTCTCTCGATGTTCCCTTACCCAAGCGGCAAACTGCATATGGGTCATGTGCGTAACTATACGATTGGTGATGTGATCAGCCGTTTTCATCGCCTTAAAGGTGAAACCGTGATGCAACCCATGGGTTGGGATGCCTTTGGTTTACCTGCAGAAAATGCAGCGATTGCACATCAAGTTGCGCCAGCAAAATGGACGTTTGAAAATATCGCGTATATGCGTGATCAGCTTAAAAAACTTGGTCTTTCAGTGGATTGGGATCGTGAATTTGCGACCTGTACGCCTGAGTATTACCACTGGGAACAATGGTTATTTGTACAACTTTATAAAAAAGGCTTAATTTACCGTAAATTATCAACGGTGAATTGGGATCCTGTCGACCAAACTGTACTTGCAAACGAACAAGTTGAAAATGGTCGCGGTTGGCGTTCAGGTGCATTGGTAGAAAAACGCGATATTCCAATGTATTACTTCCGCATCACCGATTATGCACAAGAATTATTAGACGATTTAGACACCTTAAAAGACGGTTGGCCACAACAAGTCTTGACCATGCAGCGTAACTGGATTGGTCGTTCGCAGGGCATGGAGATCACCTTCCCATCTGCGAATCCTGCACTTTATGCCGATGATTTAACGGTATATACCACGCGTGGTGACACCTTAATGGGTGTGACCTATGTTGCGGTTGCAGCAGAGCATCCTTTGGCACTGAAGGCGGCTGAGATTCAATCTGAAGCAGGCAACCCAAAATTGGCGGCATTTATTGAAGAATGCCGTATGGGTTCAGTGGCTGAAGCGGATCTTGCTGTTGCTGAGAAAAAAGGCATGGCAACGGGCTTGTCAGTGAAGCATCCTGTGACTGGCGAAGAAGTGCCAGTTTGGATCGCGAACTATGTATTGATGTCTTACGGTTCAGGCGCTGTGATGGCTGTTCCTGCGCACGACGAACGTGATTTTGAATTTGCCAATAAGTTTGGTTTAAACATCAAACAAGTGATTGATGCCAAAGGCGCAGATGATGCCGCATTCTCAAGTACTGAATGGCAAGAATGGTACGGCTCGAAAGATGGCACATTGGTCAACTCAGGTGAATTTGATGGTTTAAATTTCCAAGCGGCATTTGATGCATTGATTGCGAAATTAGAACCACAACAATTAGCCAACACTAAAGTTCAGTATCGTTTACGCGATTGGGGTGTTTCTCGTCAGCGTTATTGGGGTTGCCCAATTCCAATGATTAACTGTGACACCTGTGGTCAAGTTCCAGTACCTGAAGAACAACTTCCAGTGATTTTACCGACTGACGTTGTGCCTGATGGTTCAGGTAACCCACTGAACAAAATGCCTGAATTCTACGAAACTAAATGTCCTTGTTGTGGTGCAGATGCGCGTCGTGAAACAGATACTTTAGATACCTTTGTTGAGTCTTCATGGTACTACGCACGATTTGCTTCTCCAGATTTCCAAGGCGGGTTGGTTAAACCTGAAGCAGCGCAATCATGGTTGCCTGTGAATCAATATATTGGTGGGGTGGAACATGCGATCCTACATTTATTGTATGCCCGCTTCTTCCATAAATTGATGCGTGATGAAGGTGTGGTTCAAGGTAATGAACCGTTCACGAATTTGCTAACTCAAGGTATGGTTCTAGCTGACACGTTCTACCGTGAAGCAGATTCAGGTAAAAAGACATGGTTCAATCCGGCTGACATTGAACTTGAAAAAGATGAAAAAGGTCGCATTCTTTCTGCTAAATACAGCGGTGATGGTCAAGACGTTGTGGTTGGCGGTCAGGAAAAAATGTCGAAGTCGAAGAACAACGGTATTGACCCGCAAGCGATTATTGATCAGTACGGTGCAGATACCGCACGTGTATTTATGATGTTTGCCGCGCCACCTGATCAATCTTTAGAATGGTCAGATGCAGGTGTTGAGGGTGCAAACCGCTTCTTAAAACGTGTTTGGCGTTTAACTACAGGTTTCATCGAAAAGAATCATGCGCTAGCGAATTTAGATGCTGCAAATTTATCTAAAGATGCACAAGACCTACGTCGTAAAACGCATGAAACGATTCAGAAAGTGACCGATGATTTAGAACGTCGTCATGCGTTCAATACGGCCATTGCTGCATTGATGGAATTACTCAACGCAAGCAACAAGTTTGAAGCACAATCGGATAATGACGTTGCGGTTGAACGTGAAGCCATTACTACGCTTCTCACCTTACTCGCACCTTTTGCTCCTCATTTAAGTCAAACTTTATTGGCTGAGTTTGGGATTGAACTTACTTCAGCTTTACTCCCAACAGTGGATGAGTCAGCATTAACACGCAATACTCAAACCATCGTTGTTCAAGTGAATGGTAAACTTCGTGGCAAATTGGATGTTGCAGTAGATACCTCGAAAGAAGAGATCTTGGCACTCGCGAAAGCATTACCTGAAGTTCAACAATTCTTGACTGGTCCAACCAAGAAAGAAATTGTAGTCCCGAATAAATTGGTGAATTTGGTCGTTTAAAGCCTGATGAGATCCTCTCCTTTCGGGAGAGAATTAGTGAGAGATCCACTGTCTCACCTTGCTCAGCTTAATCTTTGTCTTTTGAAAGAAGGTTGAGATGAACAAGATTAAGGAATTAAAAACAATTCCCAAACAAAGCCCGTTGTTATTCAACGGGCTTTGACTTTACAATCTGATCTAGAATATATAGATAAATCCCGATTTGGGAACGACAGAGGAAAACTCATGCATTTAGGCAAACGTTTAGCAGCAGTTGTTTTAACTTTGGGCTTAAGTGCAGGCTTAGTCGGCTGTGGTTTTCATTTAAAGGGAACGAATCCAACGGCGACGCCTTTGGTTTATACCAAACTACAACTCATTTTACCTGCAACATCTTCAGAGCTTGAAAAGAAACTTAGCGTGTATTTAACCGCAACAGGAGTTCAACTGAGCAATGCTGAAGACGCCTATGTACTTCGCGTATTGGACTATAAGCCTATTCGTCATGAGCTGAATGGTAGCTTAATTGAAGTTCTATTACGTTTGTCCGTGACTTTTCAAATCGAAGATCGTCTAGGCACTCCGATTACTGAGCCACGAACTGTAACGGCAACGCGTACTTATCAATATAATGTGGCGACTGTAAATACAGATGATCAACAAAATAAATATCTAAGCCAAATTTTAATTGATGATATCGCCCAGCAAATGACTCGTCAGATTGCTGCAAATCGTCTTTCAAAAGCTCAACCGAATGTGCAGTTGCCGATCCAGCAGAATGTTCCTACTGCTGTAACTGAAACCGAATAAGCTGAAACCGAAACAGTTGAAACCCAATAAGCTAAAACTATGAAATTAGATTATCTCCAAGCTTTAAAACGTGTAGATCAGGCGCGTGGTGCTTGGATTTTGCATGGTCAAGAACCGTTACTCGAACAGAACTTGATCGATGCTTTTCGTGAAAATTGGACTCAACATCAGATTGAGCGTGAACGCTACGACATTAGTAATGTTGGGGATTGGAAAAATGTATTTAATGCATTAAATAGTTTATCGCTATTTTCCCAAAACTTAGCCATTGAAGTGCATGGCAACATAAAGCCAGATGCCAATACGCTCAAATTATTAAAAAACTATATTCAGCATAATGAACACAACTTATTGGTGATCATTATGCCGAAACAAGACAGCGGCAGTCTTAAATCAGCTTTTTTCCAAGTGGTCGAAGCCAATGGCGTCGTGGTTGCACTAACAGCAAACTATGCGCAAGATCGTCAGCGTATTTTGGCGCTTGAAGCTGACAAACTCGGAATCCAACTGGATCAAAATGCTTGGCAATGGCTCGAAGCACATCACGAACATAACCTTCTTGCGGCTAAGAACAGTTTGATGCGCGTTGCCGATACTTTTCCTGAGCAGCAGCATATCCAGATTGAGCATTTAGATGAGTGTCTTCAAGACCAGTCTCGCTACAGTACTTTTGATTTAAGTGATGCAATGATCCAAGGCAACTTGGCCCAATCGATCAAAACTTTTCAGTATTTAATGGAGTCTGGCGAACCCTATAGTTTAATTTTGTGGACCATCAGCAAAGAAATGCGTTTACTGATGCAACTCTTTGAACAACCTCAAAATGCCTTGCAATTGGGTATCTGGAAAAACAAAGTCAGTGTGTATCAACAAGCTTTACGCCGCTTGAATCCACAACAATTTCTGACTTGGCCTCAGCTTCTATTACGTGTAGATGCTGCGATTAAAGGCAAAAGTAAAGAAAACCCTCAACACTTAATTCAACAATGTATTGCAGAACTCTGTGGACGTACGCTGTTCGCAGTCTAATCCTAAACAGTTAAAATTCACTGTCTCAACACAATATTCCTTATATCATTTTAAAAAATTCACTTTTTATCCTCAATTGAACCTTATAATTTGCATAATTTTTCAGTGTTTTCAATATAACCATGCAAAAAATAAAACCAGTAAAACTCATTATTGCAGTCGTGATCGCCATAGCATTGGCATTTTTAGCTTGGACTTTCTTTAAACCCAAAGATGACAAGCCACAATATATTAGCGCAGCAGTCACGCGTGGTGATATTGAAAACTCTGTACTCGCAACAGGTGTACTCGAAGCAACTAAAATGGTGAGCGTCGGTGCACAGGTTTCAGGTCAAGTCAAAAAAATGTATGTTCAGTTGGGCGACCAAGTTAAACAGGGTGATTTGATTGCCCAAATTGATTCGGTCCGTCAGGAAAATGAACTGAAAACAGCAGAAGCCAGCATTAAAAATCAACTCGCTCAATTGACCGTTAGACAAGCCAATTTAGCTAAGGTTGAAGCCGAATATAAACGTCAACAAGCTATGTTCGCACAAGATGCGACCTCTCGCGCTGAACTCGAATCTGCGCTGGCGAGTTATAAAACGGCACAAGCTGAAATCATTGCAATCAATTCTCAAATTGAACAATCAAGATTAACGCTAGCGACCACCAAAGAAGATTTGGGTTATACCCGTATCGTTGCTCCAATGGATGGGACGATTGTGGCGATCGTGACCGAAGAAGGTCAAACGGTGAATGCCAATCAAAGCGCACCGACGATTGTTAAGCTTGCAACTTTAGACACTATGACGGTTAAAGCAGAAATTTCTGAAGCGGATGTAATGCGTGTTGAAAAAGGTCAAAAGGTGTATTTCACCACTTTAGGCAACAGTGAAAAGAAACATTATGCGACCTTGCGTCAAGTGGAACCTGCACCAAACTCGATTAACACTGAAACCAATAACAACTCAACCTCGAGTTCAAGTACGGCTATTTACTACAATGCCCTATTCGATGTTCCCAATGAAGATGGAAAATTACGTATTGATATGACGGCACAGGTTTATATCATTCTAGATGAAGCGAAAAATGCCTTAACCATTCCATCATCTGCGGTGCAAACCTCTAACCGACCGCAACGTCAACGTGGTGGCAATGCTCAGGGTGAACGACCAGCAAATACTGAACGTAAGAAAGAACAAAACAGTGACCGCGCTGCAAGTGATCGTCCAAAACGCTTAGAACTGAATGACCAAGAAAAACTCTTAGTCGATCAAGGTAAAGCCTCTGTCGCCATGGTTCGCGTATTACAAGAAGATGGAACTGTAAAGCCAACATCTGTGTTGATTGGCTTGAATAATCGAGCAACAGCACAAGTTATCCGTGGTTTAAAAGAAGGTGATCAGGTTGTGATCGCAGATGGTTCTGACACTTCAAATGATGCCGCTAAACGTGGTGCCCGTGGTAATGCTGGTCCGATGAGAATGTAATCATGAATCAAAATCAGCAGCCTCTGCTTGAGGTGAAGAATTTGATCCGTGAATTCCCTGCGGGTGAATCGACGGTTCAAATTCTAAAAGGTGTAAATTTAGAGATTTATCCAGGTGAATTGGTTGCCATTGTGGGCCAATCAGGTTCTGGTAAATCGACCTTGATGAATATTTTGGGTTGCTTAGATAAGCCAACCCACGGTAGTTACAAAGTCAAAGGTCGAGAAACACGCGAACTTGAAGCTGATGAGCTGGCACAGTTACGTCGTGAGTATTTTGGTTTTATTTTCCAACGTTATCACTTGCTGGGCGATCTGGATGCTGCCGGTAATGTCGAAGTGCCTTCAATTTATGCAGGTGCTGAATCAAGCGAACGCCAAAAACGTGCTAAAGAGATTTTGACCGATTTGGGCTTGGGCGATAAAACTCAAAACCGCCCAAGTCAGCTTTCAGGGGGGCAGCAACAACGTGTTTCTATTGCACGTGCTCTCATGAATGGCGGTGACGTGATTCTTGCCGATGAACCAACAGGTGCTTTGGATAAGAATAGTGGTATTGAGGTGATGCGTATTTTACGTGAACTTAATGCCAAAGGTCATACTATTATTTTGGTGACCCATGATCATAATGTTGCTAAAAATGCCACACGAATTATTGAAATCTCAGACGGTAATATCATTTCTGATGAACCCAATATTCCTGAAACCAACGATGCTCCTCTAGAGAAGCAAGCTTTGGTTCGGAGCAACCAAAAGAAAATTTCGTCTTGGCGTTCTGCAGTTGATCGTCTCGGTGAAACCTTCCGCATGGCGTTATTGGCTATGAATGCGCATCGCATGCGTACGTTCTTAACCATGCTCGGGATTATTATTGGTATTGCCTCTGTCGTCTCGGTGGTTGCACTTGGCAATGGCTCTCAAAAACAAATTTTAGAAAATATCAGTAGCTTAGGCACCAACACCATTACCGTTTTCCAAGGTCGAGGTTTTGGTGATAACTCCAGATCTTCTCAAACTAAAACCTTGATTCCTGCTGATGCTGAAGCATTATCAGAACAACCCTATGTCGATGGCGTGAGCCCTTCCGTCACCAGCAGTGTTACGGGGCGATTTAAAGACATTGAAGCTTCTGCTACGGTTAATGGTGTCAGTGAAGATTTCTTCTATGTGAAAGGATTAACCTTTCAGTCTGGACAACCGTTTGATAAGCAAAGCGTCGTTGAGCAAGCTCAAGATGTGGTAATTGATGACAATACCAAAAACACCTTCTTTGCAGATGGAAGCAATCCAATTGGACAAGTGATTTTATTGGGTAGCGTACCAAGCCGAGTCATTGGTGTCATTGATGCACAAAAAAGCATGATGGGTAATAACGACAGTTTAAATGTATATCTGCCCTACTCTACTGTCATGAGTCGTATGCTAGGTCAATCCAATGTACGTAGCATCATTGTGCGTATAAAAGATGAATACCCAAGTGCCGTTGCTGAAAATGCCATATTAAATCTTTTGGTTCAGCGTCACGGTGCTCAAGATGTTTTCACTCAGAATGCCGACAGTATTCGTGAAACCATTCAACAAACCACTGCCACAATGACCCTCTTAATTTCAGCTATTGCTGTCATTTCATTGGTGGTCGGCGGCATTGGCGTTATGAATATTATGCTTGTTTCTGTCACAGAACGTACACAAGAAATTGGGGTACGCATGGCAGTAGGCGCACGACAAAGTGATATCTTACAGCAGTTTTTGATTGAAGCCGTTTTGGTCTGTATTTTAGGTGGTATTTTAGGTGTGTTGCTCTCTTTAGGCATTGGTCAGTTGATCACACATTTTGCCGGTGGCACCTTCCAAATGGCGTATTCAACGACATCTATTATTGCTGCATTTGTTTGCTCAAGTTTAATTGGTATTGTATTCGGCTTCATCCCTGCACGTAATGCTGCACGTTTGAATCCTGTCGATGCGCTGTCTAGAGAATAATAAGGAAAATAAAATGCGTATGAACTTAACCAAACTAACAACGGTATTGATCTTAAGTGGATCGATGTTCGGCTGTGCAGCTATGGTCAAAACACCTTATGAACAGCCGGGTGTTCAAATACCCAATAGCTTCCAAAATAGCAAAGCCATCCAGCAGCAAGTTCGTTCTGATGCCTATGCAGATCAGTGGTGGACCCTGTTTAATGATGCTCAACTGAATAATTTGGTCAATCAGGTCTTAATTGCCAACTCAGATTTGGCTGTAGCAGGTATTAATTTGCAACAGGCTCGTATTCTCGCGAGACAGAGCCAAAGTCAACAAGGTGTTCGCATAGGAAACGCAGGTGCATCTGTGGGACATCGTTTTAGTTTAGATGGGGATGGCGACTCTTCTAATGGTATTTCGCTGAACTATCCAGGCTTAAGTTATGAGCTGGATTTATTTGGTAAATTGGCGAATCAAACTGAAGCAGCGCGATGGGAAGCACTTGCGTCTGAACAAGATTTACAAGCCACAGCACAAAGTTTAATTGCGACCACAGCTCGCTTGTATTGGCAGTTGGGTTATTTGAATGAGCGCTATACGGTTGCTCAACAAAATCTTGCAAGTACCGAAAAAACCTATCAGTTGGTTCGCTCACAGTATAGTGCTGGTGCCGTGTCGGGTCTTGATTTAACCTCAGCTGAACAAGCTGTGCAAAGTCAAAAAGCAAACTTAAGTGAGATTGAGCAACAAAAAGTTGAAACACGTACAGCATTGGCCGTGTTATTACAGCAACCTGTACAACAGCTTAATATTGCTGAACCACAGCGACTGCCCCTCAATGCCTTACCTCAAATTAGCGCTGGTTTACCTGCGGATTTATTGTCGCGTCGTCCAGATTTAAAAAGTTCTGAACTGCGTTTGCGTAAATCTCTCGCAAATAAAGATGCCAATACAGCCAGTTATTATCCTTCTATTAATTTGACTGGAAGTATTACTACAGGTGGTGCCAGTACCTCATTGTCTCAAGTATTGTCCAATCCAGCTGCAATTTTAGGTGCTGGACTTAATCTTCCATTTTTACAATGGAACGATATGAAACGTGACTTGAAAGTGAATGAACTTGAGTATGAAAAATCTATTATTCAATATCGTCAAACCTTATATCAAGCGTTTGGAGATGTCGAAAATGCGCTTTCGGCATGTAATGAACTGGATAAGCAAGTGGCTTTACAAGAGCGTAATGTGCAATTGGCTGAAAAAACAGAAGGTTTAACCGAAGTCCGTTATCGTAATGGTGCCATTGCATTAAAGAATTTACTGGATGCACAAGCCACGACGCGTAATGCACGTTTGTCTTTGGTGCTCACCAAACAGAGTCAATACAATGCTTATGTGACGTTGATGCAAGCATTGGGTGGTAGTCCGATTCAGCAGTTGCCTTAATTGATTGAAATAAAAAAAGCCCGAAAGGGCTTTTTTAAAATGATTTAAATTAGATATACTTTTATCTATAGTTCCAACTTAGATAAGCCAGTGTTGTAAAAAAAGCAATCGCCAAGCTAAATAAAATCAATCCACTCAAAGCTATAACTAAAACCTGTGCCCATTTAAATATTAAAGGTTCAAGATAACGCTGTTTTCTTCTAGAATCATAAGCATCATCAATATCAATCTCACATTCTTTTTCAATTCGCGCAGGCCAGTTCGGGATTTTTGAAAAAATCAGTCCCATCCTTCTTAAAAATAAATTTGGCAACCAAAAAATACTATTCAAGGTCACTGACAACATATATCTTTCTTCTGGTCTTTTTTGTTGAACTCTTTCTACAATATCGTTAATCAT
The DNA here is from genome assembly GCA_018883945.1 of Candidatus Acinetobacter avistercoris. Lineage (GTDB taxonomy): Bacteria > Pseudomonadota > Gammaproteobacteria > Pseudomonadales > Moraxellaceae > Acinetobacter > Acinetobacter avistercoris. Next base: position 353 of record JAHLFF010000124.1, on the reverse strand, counting down.
GTAAACACGTTTAAAGGTTTCTTTAAAAGTTGGCTTTCTATTATAAACATCAAAAAACTCTGGAATAGCTGCATCAATCTTTTCTAAATCATCACCTTGCATATAGACTTTAAAGAACGCTAAATGCTGATCTATAAGCATAGGCTCATATTCAGGTGCTAAATATGGAAAAATTATTTCCTCTTCTACAATATTTTCTGAATTAACTACACTTCCTCTCAATTCAATTTCATCCCCCTCTCTAACAGCTGAAAAACGTAAATCCGCCCAATTCAGCTCAATGATTTTTTGTTGTTGCGGTGAAAAAGCATACACTTTTTGAGTTTTGCGGTTAAATCGAATCGGATAATGGG
>JAHLFF010000123.1 GCA_018883945.1 Candidatus Acinetobacter avistercoris | reverse complement strand
TGGAGAATCTGAAGCGGATTTTAGAGATGAAAACAAATAAGGTCAACAGCTTAATCGAAAGAAACTGTGCGATTGCTTTATAAATATTCAGAAAGCGGCTAAAAACAAAAAAATCGCCCTTAACGGGCGATTTTTTAAACTAAAAATAAGGGTTTAGAAAATCTTATTTTTCAACGCCAGCTTCTTGACCAGCGTATTTAGCGTTTGCATAATCCCAGTTTACAAGGCTTTCTAGGAAAGTTTTGATGTATGCAGGACGAGCGTTACGGAAATCGATGTAGTAAGCATGTTCCCAAACGTCAATTGTAAGTACTGCAACTTTACCATGTGCAAGTGGAGTATCAGCATTGGCTGTTTTTAGAATAGATAAGTTACCATTTACTTCATCAGCAACCAACCAAGCCCAACCAGAACCGAACTGAGTTGTTGCAGCAGCAGCAAATTCTTCAGCAAATTTCTCGTATGAGCCAAAAGCTTCATCAATTTTAGCTGCTAAAGGACCAGTCGCTTTACCGCCACCGTTTTTAGCCATACAGTTCCAGTAGAACGTGTGGTTCCAAACTTGAGCAGCGTTGTTGAATACGCCCGCTTTAGATGCATCGCCAGCGACCGCTGTGATGATTTCTTCTAAAGTTTTACCTTCTAAATCTGTACCAGCAATAAGGTTGTTTAAGTTAACAACATAAGTATTGTGGTGTTTGTCATGGTGAAACTCTAGAGTTTCTTTGCTGATGTGTGGAGCAAGATCTTCATAACCATATGGTAAAGCGGGTAAAGTAATCGTTGTCATTTTTCAATTCCTTGCATTTTGCTGGGTTTTGACATTAAGTCGCTTTATTGTAATAGATTCTGAGGGACAATTGCGCATTGCTTATAAATAACAATACAGAATAAAGCCTCAAGTTATACGTATAAAGAATATCTGAACGAAGACTCAAGCTTTTAAATCGGGTTATTCAGTTCGAAATAACTGAATTCGACATTAAATTGTTCTGAAATAGCTTTTGATAAGCGTTGTACACCATATCTTTCCGTCGCATGATGGCCGCAAGCATAATAATGTACATTCAGTTCCGCAGCTTCATAAAAGGTTCGTTCACTCACTTCGCCTGAAATATAGGCATCACAATTTTGTGCAGCAGCTTTAGCAATGAAATCTTGCGCACCACCTGTACAAAAACCGACCTTATGAATTGAGGTTTTGTCCGCGGGTAAATGAATAGCTTCAAAACCCAGTTGTTTGGACACGAATGTTTTGAAATCTTCAGGAGTCATTGCTTGTTTTAAATAACCGATGTTGCCAATAGGATGACGTTCACTCGGATCAAGCGCTTCAATATTTTCTAAATCAAGGAGGTCAGCAATAGCAGTATTGTTGCCTAAAGTTGGGTGGCTGTCCAAAGGCAGGTGGTAGCCGACGAGTGAAATATCATTTTTGATGAGGCTTTTGATTCGTTTTCCACGCATTCCTGTAATTGGATAAGCTTCACCTTTCCAAAAATAGCCGTGATGAACCAATAACAAATCTGCTCCATATTCAATGGCTGCATCTATTGCTGTTTGTGAAGCTGTGACCGCACAAAGGATTTTGTTGACTTCGGCTTTCCCTTCAATTTGTAAACCATTTGGTGCGTAGTCTTTAAATTCATGAGATTTAAGCGTTTGATCGCACCATTGAATGATGTCTGTTAGAGTTGCCATGATATTCTCAAAATATAATCTGGGTTAAATCAAAACATATTTTTTAAAGTAACTAAAGCTGAACAAAAGTCTTTTCATAAATTTATCTATATATAAAAATTTTGATTAGAATATAAAGCGATAAAATGCTTAGGCATCAATAAATTAAATAATTCTTAGAGGTAGATCAAGTGCGTCGGTCCTTTACATGGTTACCATGGGTGTTGCTCATCATTGTCATTATTAGTTTTTTTGCATGGCAGAGGTATCATCAGCCGAAAGTTCAAGTCGCTTCTGATGGCGTGAAAATGCCAGCAGAAAAAGTTGAATCCTTGGTCGACACTTCTCGTTCAGGTGGGGTTGTGTCCTACAGCGGTGCAGTTAAGGTCGCGGCGCCAGCAGTGGTCAATATTTTTACCACGCAAAAAGTGAAGCAGATTGAACACCCATTGATGAATGACCCTGTATTTCGTGAGTTTTTTGGTAATCAACTTCCTGAATACTCAAACCAAGGGCCTAATGAAAATAGCTTAGGATCGGGTGTAATTGTTCGTCCAGATGGATATATTTTAACCAACAATCATGTGATTGCTCAGGCAGATAAAATTGTTGTGGCTTTGCATGATGGTCGTCGCGCAGAAGCAAAAGTGATTGGTACTGACCCAGAAACAGATTTGGCGGTGATCAAAATTGAGCTTGATAAGCTGCCAGTATTGCCATTTAAATTGAGTGGTAATGAGGTCGGCGATGTTGTTCTGGCGATTGGTAATCCATTTGGTGTGGGACAAACGGTGACTCAAGGGATTATTTCTGCAACTGGTCGTTCAGACTTAGGCATTAATACATATGAAGACTTTATTCAAACCGATGCGGCGATTAATCCTGGTAATTCGGGTGGGGCACTGATCGATGTGGCTGGTAACTTAATCGGTGTGAATACGGCGATCTTCTCGCAATCAGGTGGCTCTTTGGGTATAGGCTTTGCGATACCTGCAAAAATATGCCAACAAATCATGAATGCGATTCTTAAAGATGGTCGTGTGATTCGAGGATGGTTAGGGATTACTTTGGTTCAACCAATTCAAGATGATGTGCTAAAGCCTCGTGAAAGTGGGGTTATCGTGGGTGATGTGATCCAAGGTGGTCCTGCGGCAGTTTCAGGGTTAAAAGTCGGTGACAAGATTGTTAAAGTCAATGATGTTGAGATTAACTCAGTTTCACACTTAGTGAATTATGTAGCCTTACAAGCACCGAACAGCAAAGTTAAAATTTCAATTGTTCGTGCTGGCCGTATGCTCGATGTAGAGGTTGTTGTGGCTGAACGAAAAGTATCTATAAATTCAGATTCTCAATTTATTCCATTGCCTCAACGTTAGAAGCAGTTAGGTTGGAATGAGTTAGATTTGAATTAATAATTTTAGTCTCAATAACCATAAAAAATGTTGTTCTAAAAAGCCCTTTGATGAGGGCTTTTTTATTATGCTTAGATTCTTAAATGAAGTGCAACAGAGATTAAATTATTGGAAAGAAGCAAGATGAGATAGCATTTTGCTTCCGACCGACCAAAGTCAAAGTTGCATCATGAACTATACTCATCTTACTCAAGAAGAACGATATCAGATTTATACCCTG
>JAHLFF010000015.1 GCA_018883945.1 Candidatus Acinetobacter avistercoris | reverse complement strand
GGATCAACCTCAATCACTGTAACAGGCACAGAAACACCAGCATCTGTAAAGATACGTGTCATACCGCACTTGCGACCGACTAAACCAATAGCCATGTGCATAAACCTCTAAAAAAGCGGCTTAATTAACTTAGAGTGTTAATTAACCGAAAGTCTTAACCCAATGCGATCTGAACATCAACACCAGCTGCAAGATCCAACTTCATCAATGCATCAACAGTTTTATCTGTAGGTTGAACGATGTCGATCAAACGTTTGTAAGTGCGGATCTCATATTGGTCACGCGCATCTTTGTTAACGTGTGGTGATGTTAAAACGTTAAAACGTTCGATGCGAGTTGGCATCGGAATAGGACCACAAACTTGTGCGCCAGTACGTTTTGCTGTTTCTACGATCTCTTGAGAAGATTGATCAATTAAACGATGATCAAAAGACTTCAAACGGATACGGATTCTCTGGTTAGACATACCAGTAAACTCCAAGCCAAAAATATAAAGAATCACCCATGACGCATCTCCCCTCATATAAAACAAGGTGAGTGTCAAAGGCAGTGAAAATCACTAAGGTCATGATCGATGCCATGACTGTAACGACCTAAACAACACAATCGGTCGTTTAGCCCTTAATATTTAAGGGTCGCTTATTATAGCGATTGTTTAACCGTTAAGCAAACCTATTTGGTTAAATTATTTTATTATTGCCAACTCTCTGACTTAACTCACTGTTTATTTTTTAATCTTCATTTTTAGGATTTAAAACATAGTCTATAGCTGAGTTGAGTAGTGAGTTCCCGGGTGCAAACTGATCAGTTTTAGACTTTTTTAAAATATCGATTTGTTGAATAAATTTGGTTGAAAATTGCTGCTCATGCTCTTCGTTATCAATAAATGCGGAAAGTACTTGTGGTGTAATTTCTGGGTGAAATTGAAATCCCAATACATTTTTTCCAATCTGATAAGTTTGATTACTACACACTTCATTCTCTGCCAAACGAATTGCACCTTTAGGAATTTCAAACGTTTCACTGTGCCATTGCATAACTTGAATTTCATGCGGCATTTGAAAGAGATCTTGAGACACGAATGGACTTCTTTTGACAGCTGTCCAACCCAACTCTTGCTCTTTATTACGACTTACATTCGCACCGAGGGCATGTGCAATCAATTGCCCACCCAAACATAATCCAATGGCTGGCTTCCCTTCAGATAAATATCGTCGAATCCAACGCTTTTCAGTTTTAAGCCATGGGAAATTCACCTCATCATTAACACTCATAGTTCCACCCATGATCAGCAGCAGATCGACTTCATCTATACTCGGCAGCGCTTCAATTTCCAAAGATTGTTCTATGGGAAGTGCAAAGAATTCTGTCGCGCTAATCTGTGCATTGAGGGATTTTAGATAGTCATAGCAACTCCCAAAACCCTCACCTGCAATATGTTGAAAATAATGAACCTTTAAATTTTTCATCAAAGCTTTACCTTAGTTTTATTATATTATTCTTGTGCTTGCAAAATTGAAGCCAATAAAATCGTTCAATATATTTCTAAACAAATGATTGCTTTAATTAACAGGATAATTGTGTTTTCTTACACTCATCATATTTTTAATTTATGGGTTGTTCGTGAAATATAAGCCCCACACTTCTTTGATACATGCGCCTCGCAAAGCACCTCAATTTATTTCAACGATCCAACCCCCTATTTATCGTGCTTCGACGATTATTTTTGAAAACACCGATGCGCTTTTTAATCGTCATTGGACAGATGATTATGATTATAGTTATGGAACACACGGCACACCGACTACTTTCACTCTAGGTGACAACATTGCACAATTAGAAGGCGGTGAATATTGCCTCCTTGCACCAAGTGGTTTGTCCGCCATTAACTTGGTGAATAGTTGCTTTTTAAGTCATGGAGATGAAGTCTGGGTATCGGACAATATTTATGGTCCAAATATGGAACATTTACGTAGTCTCGAATCCAAATATGGAATAGTCGTAAAAATCTACAACCCGATAGATGTGACGAGTTTTCAACCTTCCGCAAAAGCCAAGCTGATTTGGCTTGAAGCTGCGGGTTCTGTCACCTTAGAGTTTCCGGATTTAATTGGCCTCGTAAACAAAGCCAAAAGCCTTCAAATATTGACAGCATTGGACAATACTTGGGGTGCAGGTTTAGCCTTTAATGCATTTAGTTTTCGTAATAAAATTTCGAGTGAGAAAAATTCTAAGGGGGAAAGTTTTGGGGATGAACATATTGATAGTGAAAATTTGGCGGTGGATATCACTGTCCATGCATTGACCAAATATCCAAGTGGCGGCGGCGATATTTTAATGGGATCAATCGTGACCCAAAATAAAACGCTTCATCACGCTTTATTTCGTATGCATGCTTTGCAAGGCATCAGTATCTCTGGTGACGATGTCGCCCAAATCCAACGCAGCTTGGCCTCTATGCCTTTAAGGTATCAACATCAATCACAAAGCGCCCTCAAGCTAAAAGACTGGTTAAAAGAACAAGTAGAGTTCAATCAAGTTATCCACCCTGCCGATGAGTCATCACCAGGCCATAAGTATTGGAAAGAGATTTGCCAAACACAACAAAGTGCTGGGTTGGTCAGTGTTATTTTCAATGAAAAATATAATTTGACGGATATCCGTTATTTCTGCGATAACTTAAAACTATTTAAGCTTGGATTCAGTTGGGGAGGTCCGTTAAGTCTCGTTATGCTATACAACCTCAATGACATGCGTCAGCTTAAAAACTCACATTTACAACCCGGTTTATTGGTTCGTTTTTGTATCGGACTAGAAGAACCTGAAGACTTAATACAAGATATAGAAAACGCGCTCAAACAACTTCGTGAGCACAAAAACAAAGAATAACCATATAAAACTAGGAAGAACAATGGGCACACCAATTATTATCGCAAAGAAGACAGCAAACACTCTGCAAGATGTCGTTTTACATTCTCAACTCGCCAACCGACATGGCTTAATCGCAGGGGCTACAGGTACAGGTAAAACAGTCACCTTAAAAGTTCTAGCTGAAAGTTTTTCAAGAATTGGAGTTCCTGTGTTTTTAGCAGATGCCAAGGGAGATGTTTCAAGCCTTGCCAAAGCCGGCGAATCTAATCCAAAATTTGATGAACGTATCAAGAGCTTAAATATCGCATCCATTCCTTTCTCAGCTTCACCTGTGGTGTTTTGGGATTTATTTGGAGAACAAGGTCATCCCATTCGTACCACAGTCTCTGAAATCGGCCCCTTACTCCTTTCACGTATGCTTAATTTAAACGATACGCAAGAAGGTGTGCTATCCGCTGTTTTTCGTATCGCAGATGATCAAGGTTTATTGCTGATTGATTTCAAAGATTTAAAATCAATCATTAGTTATGTCAGTGAACATTCCGCAGACTTTAAAGCTGAATATGGCAACCTCTCTCCAGCAAGTCTCGGAGCTATTCAACGCAATCTCTTAGCACTAGCAGATCAAGGTGGTGATCAGTTCTTTGGTGAACCCGCTTTAGATATTATGGATTTCATCCAAACTGACGCTGAGGGTCGTGGCAATATTAACTTATTAGCTGCAGATAAATTGATGAATACTCCAAAACTATATGCCACTTTTTTACTCTGGATGTTGTCAGAACTGTTTGAACAACTGCCAGAAGTCGGTGATATGGACAAACCCAAACTGGTGTTTTTCTTCGATGAAGCACATTTACTTTTTGATAATGCAAGTTCTGCTCTGCAAGAAAAAATTGAACAAGTGGTCCGCCTGATTCGCTCCAAAGGTGTAGGGATTTATTTTGTGACACAGAATCCTTTGGACTTACCAGAAAGTGTTTTGGGACAATTGGGAAATCGCGTTCAACATGCGCTTCGAGCGTTCACCCCTAAAGATCAAAAGGCTGTCAAAACAGCAGCAGATACCTTTAGAGCCAATCCAGAATTTAAAGTTGATCAGGTCATTACTGAGTTAGCCGTGGGCGAAGCGCTCATTAGCTGTTTAGATGAGCAAGGAATTCCACAGATAGTAGAACGTGCTTGGATCATGCCTCCACACTCCTCCTTTAGCCCAATTGATATAGAAAAACGCAAAGAGTTGATGCGTCAAAGCATCGTGGCTGGCATTTATGACGATGTCGTTGATCGTGAAAGTGCTTTCGAGTTACTTCAAAATAAAGTTGCTGAACGCCAACAACAAGCTTTGCAAGCTGAGCAAGAAAAAGCTCAAGCAAAAGAACAAGATCTGCTTTTAAAGCAACAATTAAAAGAAGATGAGGCATTGGCCAAGCAGCAAGCCAAGGAACAAGAACGCATTGCACGTGAACAACAGAAAGAAGCTGAGCGCAGCGCCAAACAACGTGAAAAAATAACGCAAGATATTGTAGGTACATTTGCAAAAAGTGCTGCCCGAAGCCTCGGTGGAACAACAGGCCAAAAAATTGTGAGAGGCCTACTCGGCTCTCTCTTCGGTAAAAAATAATCACCTCTTCATTTACATCCAAATAAATCAAAATATGGAATATTTTTATATTCCATATTTTTTTTAAGGAATTTATTATGACGCTATTGTATTTTAAAATTTAAAGATGTATTTTTAATACACCTTTTAAAACAGATTTCAACGCCATGAATCCACAGCATATTGAACTCATCAAAAATACGGTTCCAGTTCTTCGAGAAAATGGGGTCGCACTTACAGCTTATTTTTATGCGCGTATGTTAAAGAATAATCCAGACTTAAATAATGTATTTAACTTAGATCATCAAAGTACGGGCCGCCAATCACGTGCTCTTGCATCTGCGATATTGGCTTATGCTGATAATATTGAAAATCCAAGCGTTCTTGCTAAAGCCATTGAGCACATTACAACAAAGCATGTCAGCCTCGATATTCGTCCCGAACATTACGCTATTGTTGGTGAAAACCTCCTGCACTCGATCAGCGAAGTATTAGATGTTCCTATGCAATCAGATCTCATTGCAGCATGGGAAATTGCCTATACTCAACTCGCTGAAATTTTAATTGGCGTAGAAAAACAGAAATACACAGATCTTGCAGCTCAACAAGGCGGATGGTCAGGATGGAGAGGCTTCGTGGTTTCCAATATTGAAAATAGAGACAACGGAAAGCGCTTTACCCTAACACCTCAAGATAAACAACCCGTCACACCTGCTGAAAAAGGTCGTTTTATTTCAGTAAAAGTAAAAGTTCCAAATCACAGCTTAGAGCAACCGCTACAGTTTATATTTTCAGAAGATCAAATAGATCAGCACTATACTTTTGAAGTGAAAGCTGAAGATAAATCCTCTGAGTTTTCAGTGGCAAATATTTTGTTAAATCACTATCAAGTCGGTGATACTGTCCAAGTAACAGCACCGGTTAAGTCATAGTTTAAACTGGGCTTCATCTATACTTAGCCTGAATATTTTGTTTTTAGAATCTTTCAGGCTAAGATTATATGAATTAAACTCTATGACCCATTATGCAGCTTAATAAATTTTCAGACTATGCTTTACGGGTGTTGATGTTCGTCTCTAGACCACGAGAGACTCCCTATACGATTGCAGAAATTGCGGCTAAATTGGAAGTTTCAGAAAATCACTTGGTTAAAGTGGTCCACTTCATGTCCAAAAAAAATTGGCTGATCACCACGCGTGGTAAAGGTGGAGGCATTCGCCTTAACCCCACAGCTCTAACCTTGTTTTTAGGTGATATTTTAAGAACGCTGGAAGCGGATGATCACATTGTGAATTGTGATACCCCTCCTTGTGTTCTACGCCAGCACTGCGGTCTAAAAGGTATTTTAGATCAAGCTGTTAATCAATTTTACAATCACCTCAACCGCTATACTTTGGCAGACGTCCTCAGCCAACCACCCATCATAAAAAGCGCACTCAATTCCACCATCCCCCTTCTCGAACTTTAAAAAGAGCTTTGAAGAACCTTTACAAAGTTCGCTTGCTTTAGCGACTTCCTTTATAATGCATGTTGTTAGATCATTTTATTGAAGTTGAGTTATGCATCGCAGTAGTGGAAAGTCTAAGAACTCTAAGACATCAAACGCACCTAAACAAAAGATTAGCTATGAAAAAACGGTTGATCCTGCGATTTCAGAGTATGGTATCTCAGCTTTAAATTGGTTACGACGTGCCGAATTTCTTATGAGCGCACCAAAGCTTAGTATCTGTGTCGAAGATACAGGTTATGAAGTTGCTTTTGCTGGTCGTTCAAACGCAGGTAAATCAAGTGCAATTAATGCCTTAACCAATCAAAAGCAATTGGCTCGTGCATCTAAACGCCCTGGTCGTACCCAAATGATTAACTTCTTTAGCTTAGGTAATCCTGACCAACGCTTAGTCGACTTACCGGGTTATGGTTATGCCGCTGTACCTGAGGCAATGAAAATTGTTTGGCAAAAAGAATTAGAAAACTATTTAATTCATCGACAAAGCTTGCAAGGCCTAGTGTTACTCATGGATATCCGTCATCCACTGCAACATTTTGACGTGATGATGTTGGAATGGGCATATTCACGTAAACTCTTTGTTCATGTACTTTTAACAAAGTCAGATAAATTAAATCGTGGCCCTGCTGCTAAAGTGCTGCAAGAAGTTCAAAACTCATTGAAGAAAATGAAGTTAAACTTCTCTATCCAATTATTTTCTTCACTTAACAAACAAGGCTTAGAAGAATTAGCCAGTGTTATGGGTGGTCGATTGAATTACACCCTAGAACACAATAATCTTTTTGATCTCGCGAATATTCCAGAAGCATCTGATGTTGATGTTGATGTTG
>JAHLFF010000122.1 GCA_018883945.1 Candidatus Acinetobacter avistercoris | reverse complement strand
TTATCCCTGCACCGACCACCGATACATTTCAAACCCCTTTCATAGAGGGCAGTATTTTACTTGAACTTTGCCCTGAATGAAAGATTAAAAGTTAGTTGGCTACAATTTTAGGTTTAGCGCCCGTCCCAGTTGGATGTAGCTGTAGGACTACAAGCTGACGATGTCTTTGTCCAGCATTTTTGACCTAAGCTATTAATAACTATACTCCCATTACCCTGTTGGCGAGTACCATTTTTAGGGTTTGCAGATAAAGTCCAATTTGAATTAGTCACTGATAAATTAAGATCATACATTGGATCACTATCTTTAGGTATTACACTTACTCCATACACTTTAGTCAACGTAGCATTTCTAAAGCTACCATTCGTAGCTTTATATTTTGCTAAGTTCTGTGCGATGACCAGCATCTCCGATTGTGCCTCAACACGTTTAGCCTTGATCATATGGTTTTGATAAGAGGGATAAGCTATAGATGCCAAAATTGCGATAATAGCTACTACGATCATTAGCTCTATTAATGTAAAACCTAGATGTTTTACCATTCCCCCCCCCCTGTTCCACATCCTATGTATGTTACTAAGGCTTTCGCTTTATTTTTACAACGCAGCCCTTTACTTGTTAGTAAATAGGTAAAATTATCTGGATCAATACTTTCAGCTTTGATCGCCCATTGATTACCCACTGCATCAGGATGAGTCAATACTGTAGTTGTAGAAACACCATCAACAATACTAATACTGTATGTTGAGCTTAAATCTAGTGTTTGAGTACCCACATTAAAGTTAGCCCCCCCAGCATACAAATAAGATGCATCAAAGCCTTTATAACTAAAATTACGTGATTTATGACGTTCTAGCTGTTCAGATAATTTAGCTATTTCTTGCTGAGCTTGAGCCGCTACACTTCGTTTGACAAACTGCTGATAAGATACTGTTGCAATTGCTACTAATATTGAAATTACCACTACAACGATCATCAGTTCGATCAGGGTAAAACCCTGATCAAACTTTCGGGAGAGTACTACTTTATGTGTTCTTTTCATTAGTATCAGTCCATTTTCGCATAACGCTCAAACCAGCGATTTGGAATGAAACGAATTGAACCACCTGCAGAAATAAATTTCTGTCCAGCCTTACAATCGGTGCCAACACAAGGAGTTTCCCCTATATCTTCAGGATCAGGTACGACGATAGATTTAATATTACTACCATCGACTGAACCAACGTTTAGGCTTACGATACCCGCACCTAAATTATATTTATAGTTCGCATTTTCAGGACAAACACCTGTAGGCAAACATAAACGCTGAGTGAAACTATGCCCTTTAACACCAGCACCACAACTTGATGTTGTACCATTATTTGACGCATCAAACATTGTTACATATAAACTGCCCTCCATTGCAACTAAAGGAGATAATCCCTTAACAATAGATTGAAGAGCTGAACTACCATCAAATTTTTTATCAAATTGATAATACCACCCACCCCAACCACTACTCGAATCGGCTAAAGCACCTTTTACCAATGCATCATCACTATCACTACGAACTACATTAGTAATTAATTTTAATTTATTCTGCGCAACACTCTCACCTGATTGTGCTAGTGATCGAGCACCTTTATTTGAATTAGGGTAAAATTGTCCATTTGGATGAATATCATAATCGTAAACGGCATAAACAGCATCATACTGTAACCCCAATGGACTTTGGACCCCAGTTGTCGTTGAGGAGTCTATCGTTGCCAATAAAGGCGAACTCTTATTTCCAGAAACAAATGTAGCTACAACAACATTCGCACCTTCTTTACGATGCGCACTATGATGAGCAGTAAATACTGGAGGCAAATAGAATCGAGGGCTAGTTCCATTGGATTGATGTAAATCTAACACTTTAGAGATTTGTGAATTAAAGCTATCAACTGATCGATCAAAATCAATGCGAAATGCCTGACCTGCCAAATCACCAAAGTAAATATGATCAACCATACCATCATTATTTCTATCAACGGTTTTAATTTCGCTAGCGACACTATATTTCAAATCAGTATGGTTTAAATGCTCTACCGAATTAGTGCCTGCCGTGTCTGAGTTTGCATACCATAGTAGATCACCATTATCAGCATCGAACATATAAACGCCTGAACCTTTTTTGTTCGCCTGTTTGTAATTATATTTTTCATAACCTGCATAGCCTGTGCGAATACCATCTACCCACAATCCATCTCCATGGTCACCACCAGCATCGTATCCACCGCCCACAAACATAACCAGTTTGCGTTCCCCTTTCCAGTTCACATAATCTAATTTTGGTTTAGACCAACTTTGAGCCATATTTTTAATAGCATCAAAGACCTTTCCATTCGGATGAGCTTTTGAATAAACCCGGCCTGTTGTAGGATCGATATGGAACTTCAATTTTGGATTATCAATATCTGTCAAATCTAGAGAATAGTAACTACGACCTCCCATTCTCATTCCACCATACACCCATTGCTTACCATCAAAATTACTATTTGATGCTTCTCCAGTTGAACGAGAAGCCCCCTTGACTGTTAGGGTTCCGTCTTCTTTAGTTACATAAACAGTATGGGCTACCCACTCACCATCTAAACCATAATAAAGTGCTTCCTTACCATTACGTAAAGCGCCACTATCAGCCCTAAAAGTTTCAGATTGCTTTTCTATCATTTCGGTTGGAACAAAGCTGAATTTTTCCACTCCAGTCTTTGCATCAACAACAGCCAATAGTCCTTGTGTTGTACCAAACATGACATAGTCTTTACGATCAACTGAACTAATTTGAACTTTACCTGTTGTTGCATTTCTTTCTGCAACAGCCTTACCTTCTTGAGTAATTAAGACTGGTAAGGAATGATAAACACTCCCCATTTGTCTTAGACTTGGAGTTACAGATGTGAGATCCAACCCATTTGTTTGTGTATTACTACCAATGTCATAGCCTAGCAATGCCATCAACCCTCTTACTCGAGAAGGGTTATCTGTTTTTGTCTCTAAATTAGATGTATATGTGTAATCAATTTGATTGAGTTCATAATTTCTTGATATGCGTTCATCAAAATTTTTCGTACCATCAAAACCGTAATCTGTTAATAATTTGCGAGATGCTATATATCCACCTCCTGATTTATCCTTCAAACCTAAAGACAACTGACTCAGAACCCCACCCTTTTTAAAAATTGGGGTATTATCAGGGTAAGAAACTCCGGACTTAGCCCATATATCAGTTAAATCCTGCAATTTACTTTTCAACACAACTGTGGAAGTATTAGAGCCATTCTGACTTGCATATACTCCACCATTTACTACATAGAACTTTTTAAGGTTGCCCAACCACAATTGTTGACGATCAGCTGGATTGACCTTGGGTTCAAACTGAGGGAAATATGAATAAGGTTGTATAATCTCAGGATTCAATGCATCCGTAGGAATTGTTGATGAACCTGTGCTCATACTCGGAATATCTTTATTAAGCTGGCTAATAAAGTCATTAATACTTTTTGCAACATCTTGAGGACTTGAACCAGAAATCCAACCTCCACCACCTAAAACCCCCCAAGCTTTGGCATCTTTAATATCATTTGTTTCAGTTGCTCCAGCACCAAATGCACTACCAAATCCAACGACAGCTGTCTGAATTTTTAGACCTGTTGGATTTTTTGCAGGATCCAGTAAAGCTTGTGCAAACTTACCAACACATGACCAACCATTAGTAGAACTATAATAACCACCTGTTTGATTTCCTAGAGGACTACTTGCACAATTGAAGATACTCCCTTTATCAGCCAAAGCTTTGTTCATCAATGTATAGGCTGTCCCACTTGTACCTGTATCATTTGGTGCTGTACCACCTGGTTCTGGGCGACCGTCTGTCAAGAAGTAGATACCCTGTCCACTACATTCTCTTTTTGTGGCATTATCTTTTTGGCTTGTGATTGATTCTGGTGCCTGGTATTTAGTAGGATTGGTCGCGCTATTTTTAGCCAAAATGGTTGAACTAGACCATCCGGAATAATTTGATACATTATTATTGCTTGCATGAGTCTGTGTACCCATTAAATAAGCAGCCGCTTCTGCATATGCATATGGAGTTGGAGTTCCTCCATTCGCATTCATCTGCCCTAATTCTCTTAATAACACTTCCCGCTGAAGAATATCAACATGCTCCCACTCCGTATAAGTTTCTTCCTCTTCATATGTTTCTGTACCAATTACTCCCTGAACTGTTCTCGTTCCATACACTGCATCTACGGCTGGAGAGCCAGGATGAATCATTTGTCCTTGCCCAGTTTGCGCAGGAATAGGAAGATAATATTCTGTGTCACAACCTAAACCCAAGAAACCACAATTAACAGGTCTTTCCTGTAAGTTACTTACATTAACCTCGGGCTTTTTGGAATTCCACCCCTTAAAAGAACCACAAGCTAAGTCTTGTTCTTTCCAGTTACACTCTCTATATTCATCACCTTTAAACAAAGTCCATCTCTTCTGATAATAAATACGATCATATGCTGGTGTAATTTGAGTTGTCGCATAAGTAGGTGGAACTGCAGGCTGAGCAGCGGAAATTAAATACCGCTCTTCCACTGGACCATAAATATCTCTTTCTTTTTGAATAATTCTTGTTTTCGTCACTAGTTCTCGACGCGTTTCTCCTGAAGGTGCATTAAGCGCTCTTGCAGGTACACGGATATAACCATTATTCCCCGCAAAAGATGAAAGTCCTATGAC